>CBIHLW010000474.1:0-2700 GCA_966210755.1 uncultured bacterium | reverse complement strand
GGTAATATAGAAAACATGGCCTGCGGAAATGTAAGCGATAAGGAGTTCTGCCTCCATCGCTGATCAGATAAAATCCAAGTTCGCCATTGCCACCTTCTACTGAATGATAAACCTCACCCGGCGGAATATCTATTTCTCCCATTATGATCTTGAAATGGTAGATCAGTGCTTCCATTTTTGTATACACATCCTTCTTCTCCGGCAGGTAATATTCCGGAACATCGGCATGGAAAAGAGTTGCTTCTTCTCCCTTGAATTCCTGTATCTTTTTATAAGCCTGTTCAATGATCTTTAAGGACTCCCACATTTCCTGGTTCCGCACAAGAAAACGGTCGTAGGTATCTCCTGTTTTTCCAACCGGAATATTAAAATCAAAATCCTGATAACTACTGTATGGAGTGTGTACCCGCACATCATAATCAACTCCGGCGGCACGAAGGTTTGGACCCGTAAATCCATAATTCAATGCACGCTCTGCACTGATGGGTCCTGTGCCAATGGTACGTTCCATGAAAATGCGGTTACGTGTGAACAGATTTTCAAACTCACGTAACACATCAGGATATTCCTTCAGGAATTTTTCAAGCTTGGTAAATGCGATATCATTGAAATCTCTTTCAAATCCGCCAATGCGGCCAATGTTGGTTGTAAGCCTTGAACCGCACACCTCTTCCCAGATTTCGTAGATCAGTTCACGGTATTGCATTACATAAAGGAAACCTGTGAAGGCACCGGTATCAACACCAATAACAGAATTACAAATGAGATGATCCGCAATTCTTGCCAGCTCCATGATCACCACACGCAGGTAGTCTACACGTTTTGGCGTTTGAATACCCAGCAATTTTTCGCAGGTCATATGCCAACCCATATTATTGATGGGTGCAGAGCAGTAATTCAAGCGATCGGTAAGTGGAGTGATCTGGTAAAGTGGTCTTCTTTCAGCAATCTTTTCAAATGCACGATGGATATAACCAACGGTTTGTTCAGCTGAAACAATTTTTTCTCCATCCAGCTCAAGTATATTCTGAAACACACCATGTGTAGCCGGATGCGTGGGACCCAGGTTAATGGTGGTTGTTTGTTTGCCGATACTGCCTTCGGGCAGGTCAATATGTTTTTCTGTTATGCTCATGTCATGACTGCAAATAGCAGTGAATGATTTTTATTTTATTTTGTTTGAATTGCAATTGTATTTCCATTCGCAATTCTGCTTTGATTTTCAAATATTCATATCTATCAGCAACCGGATCCCTGGTGGATCAAAGGTCATAGGGTTTACAGGGTTCCCCTGTTCTCTTGTTCATCTGTTCCATGTATGATATCCCCCTGGTCCATTTCCGGAATCTGTTTCGGAGCGCCATCGGCCTGCCTGTTTCCAAAATCAAAGCTGCCGCCTCTGCCAAACATTTCATCGTCTTTGTCAATCCTGCTCTGGTCTTCCAATGGAAACTCTTTGCGCTGGGGGAAATAATCCATTTCCTCCACATTCATTATCCGTTTCAGATTAGGATGCCCTACAAAATTGACCCCGTAAAAATCATAGGCTTCTCTTTCCTGCCAGTTGGCAGAAGAAAAAATGCCCGTTAACGTATTTACATCCGGTTGATTGATTCCCGTAAAAACTTTGAACCGGATACGCACATTATCCACCAGGTTGTGAAGATGATAAACAACCGCCAGTTCCCTTCCCTGATAAGCAGGATAATGAACAACAGTAAGGTCTGTAAGAAACCGGAACTTCAATTCTTCCTCCTCATACAAAAAACTGATGACATCGGTATTCAGTTCTTTTGGTGCCTCAAAACTGAGCATCCCATAGGGTTCCTCAAATCCGGACACCTTATCATTGAATTTTTCAGTTAGTTTTTGCTGTATCTGTTGGTTCGTCAAAGCCATAATATTAGCTGCGGACTTTTAACTGCGGACTGTTCAGCAGAAATTGTGGTAACTGCCAGTGTCCGGTGTATTATTGAATTCCGTATGAGTTTAATAATTGTTTATAATGTTCACTGTTCCTCCTGCGCACGCTTTCATTACCCACAAGTTCCTGCACTTTGATGATTCCGTCAATAATGGCCTCCGGGCGGGGAGGGCATCCCGGCACATACACATCCACAGGCACCACCTGGTCTATTCCCTGCAACACACTATAACTGTCAAAGATGCCTCCGCTGCAGGCACAGGCTCCAACGGCCATCACCCACCTGGGTTCTGCCATTTGCAGGTATACCTGTTTTACAACCGGCCCCATCTTTTTTGCAATGGTTCCCATTACCATAAGGAGATCGCACTGACGTGGTGAAAAGCCAAGACGTTCTGAACCGAATCGTGAAAGATCGTAGTGAGATGCCATGGTAGCCATGAATTCGATCCCACAGCATGAGGTGGCGAAAGGCAGGGGCCAGATCGAATTTTTTCTTGCCAGACCAACCACATCGCTGAATTTAGCGGCAAAAAAACCTTCACCCTGGTAACCATCAGGCATACTCGTAATGCTGATATCCTTTTCCAGGCCTTTTTCTTTTATATTAAATGATACAGGACGTGCCATAATACCCCCTGTTCCCCTGAAGGAGAACTTAGATCCATGAAACTTAAATCACTTTCAAAGAAAATTTCATGAATCATTTTTTTAAGGTTAAAAAAATAATTTCTTCTTAAGTTGTACAATCACCTTACCAATATATTCAAGAACTA
>CBIHLW010000473.1:0-2705 GCA_966210755.1 uncultured bacterium | reverse complement strand
ATTATTCCTGATGTGGCCAGAAGACTTGATTCACTAAATAAAATTTATTTTAAAGCCATTGCTGAAAATCCTGCTAATAAAGTTGCTTTTGAACAGCCGGGCAGTACTATTAATGACATCATTCCTACGCCATCCGCATTCGAGGTAAAAGCAACCTTTGGCGGGTATTATAGTTTTGCTGAAATGAATACGGCGATGAATAATCTCGTTGCATCTTATCCGTCTATTGCATCTAAAACTTCTTTGGGTACAACAGTGAATGGGAGAGATATCTGGATGATTAAGATTTCTGATAATGTTGCAACTGATGATGCCAATGAACCAGAATTATTATTTCTTGGGCTTCAGCATGCACGCGAGGCCATCGGTGGTGCGAGCATGATCTTTTTGATGCAATATTTGTGTGAACAATATAGCGTTGATGAAAGGATCCGGAATCTGGTTGATAACAGAGAATTCTATATTGTACCTTGCTTTAATCCTGATGGATGGGAACACAATCGAAGCTTAGGAGCTGGTAGTGGCTGGAGAAAGAACAGGCGGCCGCTGGGTTCGGGCAGATATGGTGTTGACCTGAATCGTAACTGGGGTGTTGACTGGGCAAATTGTAGTGCTCCAATTCAGGGACCTTCATCAAGTTGCGGAAGTGGTACAAGAACAAGTGATACTTATTGGGGCACAAGCGCCTTTAGTGAAGCAGAAACCCAGGCAGTAAGAAATTTTACTAAACAAAGACACATTGTAGCGGCTTTTGACCAGCACGCATTTGGACCATACTATTCTTTACCCTTTGGAAGGCAGATCCTTCATACCATGCCACAAAAAGGACAGGATTTTTTTACTACCGTTCCGGCAATCATGGGTAAGTATAATGGCATGAGGGCAGCAGATAGTTATGACGCTCTCGGTTATGAAGTAGCCGGCGGATTTAAGGACTGGATGCTTATGGGAGAACTTGGATCTTCTGTGGGTTCTGGTTTAAAAGATACTGTTTGGGCAATGACAGGAGAAGGTGCCGCTGGTGGTGGTTCGGGTGGTTCTTATGGAAATTTCTGGGCACCGGCAAGCCAGATAGAATACCTGAGTAAAGGCATGACCTATCAGAATATTCAATTGGCCTATGCTGCAGGAACCTATGTTGATCTGGAAGATGACAATAGTATGGATCTAACAGGCTATGAAACGAAACTGAAATTTACAGTAAAAAGGCTTGGAATTGGGAATAACCCCCTAACTGTTACACTTATTCCTTTGGAGAATATGAAAAATGTTGGCAGCCCTGTTACAATCAGTAGTATGGTATACTATGGCTCGGTTACAGATAGTATAGCATTTGAATATCCTGCCGGTATGACAAATGGACAAAGGATCAAATTTGCATGGAAAGTTGAAACCGATGGATATTCATATTCTGATACAGTTATAAAATATTTGAATCCAACGGTACTGTTCTCTGATGATATGGAAGGCTCCTTCAGTACTAATTGGACAAATACCGCTGTTGCTGTAGCCAGCGGATTAGGATATAATTATTCTGCTGGCAGTTGGGTATTTACCACTTCAGGTGGTTATAATTCAACAAAAGCTTTATCTGAATCTGCCGCAGGCACACGTTACTCAACTGCTACAATTCGCACTGTTGAATGTAACACAACCTTTAATTTAACAGGAGCTACATCAGCAAACCTTACATTCTGGGTAAAACATAAAACAGAAAATTTCCGGGATAAATTACAAGTACAGGTTTCCTCAGGTGGCGGTCCCTGGACAGCTATTGCAGGTAAAACAACAATTCAGGAACCTGGAACAGTAGATGGTGCAACAATTGATGGGAAACCTTCATTAACCGGTATTCTTGACCATTGGACCCAGGAGGTATTTAATTTATCTGATTACATGAACGTAACAGATTTAAGATTTCGATTTGTATTTACCTCAGATAATGACGGTTCAACGTTTACAATGGATACAGATGATGGTTTTTACATTGATGATGTAAAGCTAATGATGACAACTGCCCCATTACAAATTCTGCCAGTTAACTTCCTTGATTTTATAGGAAAACTTCAACCGGATCAAACAGTGAAATTGAACTGGACCGCTGTTACCGATGAAGAACATGATCATTTTGAAGTGGAAAGATCTGCAAATGGAATCAATTTTATCAGTTTAGGAAATGGACCTCAGTCCCAACCATATTATTTTATTGATGCCAATCCAATTAAAGGAAATAATTTTTACCGTATCAGGCAGGTTGATAATAATGGTAATGCTTCTTATAGCAAGGTCATTAATATCCAGGTTTCTCCAAAAAGGGTCTTTAATGTATATCCCAACCCTGTGCGTGATAAGCTAATTATAAAGATAAATGGACAGTCAAATGATGAAGTAATAGTTGAATTAGCTGATGCCCAGGGCAGAATAGTTTACAAGTCTTCCAATTTGAACGGCCAGCAAATCCATGACCTGAGCATTGATATGAGTAAATTTCAACCCCAGGTTTATTTATTGAAAATAATGAATACTAAAGGCGAAACAATATCAACAGAGAAGGTGATTAAGCTATAATAAGTTTATTAAATTTTAATAATGCCCCGATTTCGGGGCATTATTTTTTTACAAAAGGGTATTTTTGGAAATGTTCACTTTGAAAAAATCCCTTGGCCAGCATTTTCTCAAAGATGAAAACATCTGCAGGAAAATAG
>CBIHLW010000472.1:0-2708 GCA_966210755.1 uncultured bacterium | reverse complement strand
TATGATGACCTCTTTGATGCCTTTGCTCCTGCACAGGTAAAAAATAACAGCAGCGCCAGAACAGAATGGGCCATTCAGCAAATGAGATATGCCGCAAAAGCATCGCAGAACCTGGAATTGACAGCCTGCCCATCTTTCAGCGGTGCCTTATTATGGCATACGTTCCATCCCTGGCCACAAAGGCCGGAGGGTCTGGTGGAAGAAGGATTTAAGGAACTCGCGAAAAGATGGACACCCATTTTAAATTATTTTGATGAATGCGGAGTAGATGTATGTTATGAGGTTCATCCGGGTGAAGACCTGTTTGATGGCATAACCTATGAAATGTTTTTGGATAAAGTAAACCAACACCCTAGGGCCTGTTTACTTTATGATCCCTCACATTTTGTTTTACAGCAGCTGGATTATCTTCAATACATCGATCATTATCATGAACGCATCAGGGCCTTTCATGTAAAGGATGCCGAATTCAACCCAACCGGTAAACAGGGAACATTCGGTGGGTATCAAAGTTGGCTGAACCGTGCAGGCAGGTATCGGTCTCCCGGTGACGGGCAGGTGGATTTCAAAAGCATATTCAGCAAGCTCACACAATATGGTTATAAAGGATGGGCGGTGATGGAGTGGGAGTGTTGCATAAAACATCCGGAGGACGGAGCAAGGGAAGGAGCGCAATTCATAAATGATCATATCATCCGTGTTACGGATAAAGCATTTGATGATTTTGCTGGGGCAGGTGCAGATGTAGAACTGAATAAAAAAATTCTTGGACTTAAATAAATAATCAACCGGAATGAAAAAAGCAATTTTAATAGTATCGGTCATTGCTCTTGTTATTGCGTGTAACAGTAATGGAAATGAGCAGACAACTGAAAAAGCAAACAACAGCGAAGTAAAAATGAGTGCGGAAGAAGAAAGAGGCCTGGAATTGATTACTCAAAATAATTGCCTGCAATGTCACAAGGTGAGCGAAACCCTTGTAGGTCCGGCTTATGAAGCCATTGCGGAAAAATATAAAAACGATCCAGGGGTGGTGGATACGCTTGCACAAAGAATAATGGATGGAAGCCAGGGCATTTGGGGCGGCGTTCCCTAGATACCCCATCCCAATTAATCTAAAGAGGATGCCAGGACTATGGTAAAATATGTATTATCATTAAAAAAATAGGATTATGTATAAACTGATTTTTTATTTTTCGGCAGTATTATTTATAGCATGTAATTCCACCAAACAGAACCAGATGAATAACAATAATAATGCAGCAAAGACCGGAGAATGGATCTCATTATTCGATGGTAAAACAACAGCAGGGTGGCATACCTATGGTAAAAACACCATTGGCAAAGCATGGAAAATTGAGGATGGTGCATTGCGCCTGGACGCAGCTGCAAAAAAAGAATGGCAGACGGCGGAAGGTGGAGATATTGTTACGGATATGGAATTCGAAAACTTTCACCTCAAATTGGAATGGAAGATCGCACCCAAAGGAAACAGCGGGATCATATTTTACATTCATGAGGATCCTTCAAAATATAAATACCCATGGGAGACAGGTCCGGAAATGCAGGTGTTGGATAATGGCAGTGCTACTGAACCCGGTCATCCTGATGGAAAGATCGCTTCTCACCGCTCGGGCGACCTGTACGATCTGGTAATTGCCAGGGAAGCAACCAGGCCTCCGGGTGAATGGAATGAAGTGGAGATCATTGCCAATTACGGCCAGCTTGAATTCAGGATGAATGGACAAAGTACTTTAAAGACCACCATGTGGGATGAGAACTGGAAGTTGATGGTTTCGAGAAGCAAGTTTAAATCCATGCCTGATTTTGGCACCTATAAAAAAGGAAAGATCGCCTTGCAGGACCATGGTGATAATGTATGGTTCAGGAATATTATGATCAGGAAACTGTAGTGGATAATGTTCACGCATCTGCTGCGCTTGTCAACTAATAAGCTACTAAATACATAAATAAAATTAGTCAAACCATTCGCGAAATTTAAAATCTTGTCATGCTGCCTGTGCCGCATATTGCGGTAACGAGCGCAGCAGCCGCTATGAATGTAGTTCAATACATGCGCGAGGAAGAACCACGAGCGATAGCCTTTCAGCTTTATTCTGACGAAGGAGGGATCTGGTTATTTGAATGACAAAATAAACTATCATGCCTTTATTGCTCTTGTTGCTTTAAATGCCTGTGCTAAACAGGTAAAGCAAGGTTCAGCGACAGGTAAATTTTATTCAGGCAGGGAATCAAGCAGTGCTTTCTTTTTTTTATTATAGCGTTCTATCCGCAAACTGATATAACCGGCCATCATGGCAATGAGATAGATAAGGAATCCCCAGAGCAGGATCTTATCCCATTTCATTCGCAGGAGTACATACCCCGCAGAAAAAACCAGTTCGGCCAGGGAGATGATAATAAAGAACCAGGAATATACTTTCATAATTTGTTGCACAGGGAAGCGAAACGTGTTCGCACTTATTACATACGGCAAATCTATTTATTCAGTCTTAAACGTTTCAGTGGAAACCTGTCAGGAATTTTTTTATTGAATATACCATATCGTCGATCAGGCCAAAGGCCATCAGCTAATGGCCATTAGCCATATTATTTTAAGTAATTCAGACTTCGAAATGCTGTTAAGAGTTGAAAAATAGTTGATTAAGTAAAAAAACGATTTTGTCAATAATGGCTGCACCCCTATT
>CBIHLW010000471.1:0-2714 GCA_966210755.1 uncultured bacterium | reverse complement strand
TCCATACGTTTATCTGTATTATCTCCAAGGCAGGTGCGTTATGCCATTACCCGGAAAGACTGGGTAGACTTCGGATTGGTAGTTATTGTATCATTCCTCATTTTGATTTATAAGGTCAATAAATCCTGATTACAGCCATATTGAATTTGTACGGGAAATCATGTTTCAGCATTTCCCCGGATATACTCATGCCCAAGCTGCCATTTAAAAAAGAAAACAATCAGGGCCATAATTTGTTTTTAAATTTATTTGGATAAAAACCTATTGGCATGGACACAAATGACTGGAGCCAGTTCAGGCTCCGCATTCCGGTAAAAGCAACGCAAAAGGAAATTTATGATGCCTGGACAAGTCAGCAGGGACTTGAAAGCTGGTTCCTGCGCAAAGCTGTATTTTCCAGAGTGGACGGTTCACAAAGACCTGAAATTGAAAATGTGCAGATCGGCGACAGTTATGTATGGATGTGGCACGGCTGGCCCGACGATGTAATAGAAAAGGGTGTTGTATTACAGGAAAATGGTACAGATGTTTTCAAATTCAGTTTTGGAAAAGCCGGCCATGTAACGGTAACCATTAAGGAAGAAGAAGGTGAAACAGTAGTTGATCTTCTTCAGGATGAAATACCTGTTGATGAAAATTCAAAAGCATATTATCACATTGGGTGCACAAAAGGATGGGTATTTTACCTTGCCAATCTTAAATCCATTTTTGAAGGAGGCATAGATCTTAGAAACAGGAATGAACTTTTAAAAGATGTTGTGAATTCTTAAGAATCAAAACAGGATAATAACCCGGGCCTGAATGTCTTTGGCAGCAACAGATTTTTTTATTTATCCTTTTCTAACTTTTCTTCCAGCTCATCCATTTTCTCCTCGAAGTTTTCAAGTTTTTCCTCAAATTTTTTGGTGAGTTCTTCAGGATGTTCTATCTGGTGTTTTACATCTTTTTTGCTGGCCATTTTCCATATCTGTATGATGGCCGTAATGGCAAATATGCCTCCGATAATATAGTTCAATACATGCTGGTTATTATTGATCTTATCTGCTATAAGCTGCCCTCCGAAAATAAAAACAAAATTTCCCATCAGGGTTCCCATACCGATACCAAAAATGTAAATATTATAATGACTGTTTTTAGGCAGTAATATCTTTTTAGTAAATAATACGGTACTCCATCCAAACCAGAAGGGTATCTGAACGGGGTTTACCAGGCTCATGAGAAAACCAAATACAAACATGGGCATTTTGGTATCCAATATTGGGCTATCATCAACGGAAGGATGCAGTGCAGCATAAAAACTGGAAGCTGCCAGTACCAGAACAATAAGCAGCGTAACCCATTCCAGGGCTTTAAAGATCTTTTGTTGCTTCCTCACCCAATCCATTGCTATGAGGGAGAGCCGTACATAAACCACTTCTGCAGCTAAAGATCCCGAAGAAAATAAAAATGCCGGTAAGAGTCCCTGGTAAATGGAAATCTGCATTGCCGCCACATTCAGTGTGCCCAGGGGAAGTGATCCCAGGAAACTAATCAGCATCCCTGTCAGAAAAATTCTTAGCAACTTAGGCATTCAGCATTCTTATAGTTCGAAAATATAGCTTTCAGGTACTAGATAAGGATTTCCGTATCAGATTTTTCCAATACGCTCAGATGTTTTTTTGCTTCTTTTAAAAATTTCCAGCCTTTCATAAAAGGCCAGTATGGAATCCCATTTTGCTTATTATATGTAGAGATCCTGTACAATACTTTCCAGTGAAACAAAAAAACCCTGTAGGCACCAAATAGGGAAAAGCCGGAATTATAAACATGATTTGGCTCTGCGCCACTTCCATTGAATTCAAGTATGCTGAAGTTCTTTCCCTGCTTCAGATCTTCTACCGATTCGCATTTTATATCATAGCGGCCATAATAAAAATCTGCCCTGTGACTGATCTCATCAAACATTTTGAGAAGGTCATCATCTATCAGGTGATGGAGATTTGTAAATTTAGCCCCCCGGTTCAGATTGGCTGCATAAGTTAATATATACCTTTCTCCATTTGGAATAACCGTCTCTAAATTAGATTCATGCTTGATCCGCATTTCTTCGGGACGGTGGCGTGCCTTAGGATGTGCAACGATCAGCTCCCACAACGTACTTTTTCCATCTCCATAAACATCCATTAATTCCTTCTGGATAAAACCTGTGATATTCCCCCTGGTTTCGTTGGGTAACCTGTAATAAAAAACACTCACTTCAAGCGGGTATTCCACAAGGTCCTGTACAATGTATTCAACCGGATTTAATGTATGATAGGTATGCAGGTCTTTTTCCGAATCAACCTTTCTGAATAATAACCCTTTCATGCCTACGTCAGGCTTTACAATAAAAGGATAAGTAAAACCTGACTGCTGTATCCTTTCAATAACAGCATCAAATTTTTCTACAGGACTTATATAAATGGTTTTGGGAAAATAACTTTCAGGTAAAAGGTCATACATTTCTTTTTTACCCTCACCTTCAAATCCACCAAAGGTGAGTGTGGGGTTGGAGGAAGAAAAAAACCAGAATGAGCCGGACCTTAAACAGTACCACAGCCACACAGGGCTGATTAAAAAATAGCGGAGCTTGAATGGCCACAATTCCCAGTTGCCCACCTTTTCAAAAAAGCTTCTCCAGTTCATAAGCTGGCAAATTTAGTTGATAAATGAATTAATTACATTTGGATCAAACC
>CBIHLW010000470.1:0-2731 GCA_966210755.1 uncultured bacterium | reverse complement strand
ATCAAGGGAATCGCAATCTCTTTTCCAAAGCCTGGCCCTCCATGCCGGAACTGAACTGTCAATCACCAGCCGGCGGATGGTAAAAGCTTTACAAAGGTCTTTTATATACAACCTGGGGTTTTTTGAAAGTATAACGAGGTCTATTTCCTGTTTTTTATCATTTGATTTAAATAGAAATGAAGTATCTATCCTGATGATCTTCTTACCTGCATATTCAAAACCTGTTGGCAGGTGGATATGTTTCACATTTACGGATCTTGAATGGATACGTGAGGGCAATACATGAAAATTCAATAGAAAATCATTAGAGAGAAGACCGGAATCGGCAAAGAACCTGGTTTCTCTTCCGTAATTAAAATCGATTGCTGTGTATTTGGGTACATTATAAATAACCAGTTTGTTTTGTCTGGATGCTGCTATAAAAGAATCAGCTCTTATGGCCAGAAAGAAAATCAGGAAGGCCATGGAAAAAAATAACATTTTTCCTTTTTTGGTTAAAAACCAGGTGCTGATAAATATTATGATACCCGTAAGCAGAATTGCCTGCAGTACATTTATCGACAGGTTTCTCCAGACGGCAAACGGAATGAGTTCGAATTTTTCAATAAATCCATTCATCATAAAAATAAGCCAGTGAAGGGCGGCGCCAAGCATATGCGCCAGTGGTTCAATGAAAAATATGGCGCATAGTATAATTTCCCCGATAAGTATCACACTTGAAAGCGGAACAGCTACAAGGTTGCTGAATAAGAAAAGGGTTGGGAACTGGTGAAAATGGAAAATACTTATTGGTAAGGTCAATAGCTGCGCCGATATGGTTACGGCATTCATCTTCCAGATCATATCTGCAGCTTTATTTGGAATATAAAACCAATTATAAACAGGTTTGTAAAACAGCATGATGCTCAACACAGCTGCATATGATAACTGAAAACCAACATCCCACAGCCAGTAAGGATTGTAGCATAATAGAATAAAGGCCGAAAGCGCCAGCGTATTGTAAACGGACCCTTTTCTGGATATCACTTCTCCGAAAGCAATACAGGAAAACATGAGCGCCGACCTCAGTACGGAAGGTTGGGCTCCGGCTATGATGCTGAATATCCATAAGGATGATACGATAAGTAATAACCTTGGCAGTTTTAATTTTTTCATGCGCTTTGTAAGCAATAGCAGGATGGAATAGATCAGGCCCAGGTGCAAACCGGAAATAGCAATAACATGTACCACACCGGTGTTGGAATAAGATTGAACCAGATCTTTATCAAGGTTGTCCTTATATCCTATCAGTAAGGCCTGCGCCAGACCTTGTTCTCTTTCACCAGGAATATATTTTTTAATGAGGCTGATCACCCAAAAACGGCATTTGAATATGAATGATCTGAATGGATTTATTTCTTTGCCTGGTAAAATGGTGAATTCATCTTTTTTTAAATAAACCTGGTGACTGATACCCTGGAAGAAACAATACCTTTTATAGTCAAAGCTTTCAGGGTTTCCTGAATTCTTTATTGGCTGAAGATCTTTTTTGAAAACGATCTTCGATCCGTAGTCAATGGCTGGCGGTAAGCTGTCCTTACTGAAATAGATAATGATCCGCCCACTGGTTGGGCGGAAAACGGAATCATACACCACATTTACATCTGCAACTGATTTGAAAGAATTGGGTTTTTCAACCAGCGGTTCCTGCAGGGTGGCAACAACATAATTGCCTGGTTGAGGATTGTTTAATACATGATGCTGGTGATTATTTATATTGTGAATCCAGCAAATAAGTGCCCCGCCTGTTATCATCACCAGGTTTACCAGCAGGCCGAATACATAATTGAACTGGTATTTGCTGTTCAGCGGAAGAAGGAAATAAATAAGAAAAGCGGCTAATGAGGAAGTGAGCAGTACCAATAAAAAAATAAAAGAAAGATCTGCCTGCCATTGTAAAAGAATTCCAGTGATCAATCCGGCCAGCACTCTTACCATGGGCATTTTGCTCCACCAGTAAATTCCCGGTCTTTTCATAACAGGAAATTAGTTTGCTACCATCCACTATGTAAAGTGCATTCAACATAAAAAAGAGGGAAAAACATCTTTGATTTCAGGTTTTTATACGGTAAAAACTAAAATATAGAAACACAGTTGCGCCTGCAATTGCAGTAACAATAAAGGGCAGGCTGCTATTGAACCCCGTCCATAGCAAGCCGGCCAGGATACTGGCCACCAGCGTACAGATACTTTCACAGGAAGTATAAAAACCTATAGCAGTTGCTGTATTGGAGTGGCCTGCCATATTGGTGATCCATGCCTTTGTAATACCTTCTGTGGCAGCAGCATAAATACCATAAAGGATAAATGCGGAAAATATCAATACATTATTACCCGAAACTCCCATTACCAGGTAAACGATCACAAAAATAAAAAGGCCTGCAAGGAAAACTTTCCTGATCCCTATTTTGTCGGCCAGCATGCCAAGCGGGTAGGAAGCCATCGCGAAAATGATATTATAAACTATGTAGGCGCCAATGGCCATTTCATCGCTGCCGGTAACTTCTTTTGTTTTCAGGATAAGAAAAATATCCGCGCTGTTGAATAAAGCAAGGAACAGCAAGCCCGTAACCAGCTTTTTGTAATCGGTTGAGGCTATGTTCCAGTATTTAAAAAAGGACAGGAAGCTTCCTTTTCCAAGGGTTGATACGGGTTGTTTTTTTTCTTTCAACAAAAAAATAAGGAGTACGGA
>CBIHLW010000469.1:0-2732 GCA_966210755.1 uncultured bacterium | reverse complement strand
GTATTGCATAGCCACCTTGCGGTAAGATTTCTTGATCTCATCCGCCGAAGCAGTTTTGTTAACACCTAATATTTCGTAGTAATCTTTTTTTGACATGTGTTAAATTCAAAATTCAAAATGTAAAATTCAAAATGTAAAATTGAAAAACAGAGACTAATATCTGGTTTTGAATTTTGACTTTGATTTTTATTTCCCAACCACCACTTTTGCAAATCTTATAATCTTATCATTGAGATAATATCCTTTCTGTATCTCGGCCACAATCCTTCCTTTCATATCATCCCCGGCTATGATCTCCGTTACGGCTTCATGAAGATCAGGATTGAATTCCTTTCCAACCACTTCCATGGGCTTCAGGCCTTTTCCGGACAAGGTATTACGCAGCTTAATGAACACCAGCTGAACGCCTTCTTTTATCTGGCCGGCATCACTGGAAGTATCCATTTGTTTTTGAGCCCTTTCACTGTCATCCAGAACATCAAGTAATTCGGTGATCACATCTTTACCTGCCGTTTGGATCTTTTCAATCCTTTCCCTTGCATTGCGCCGTTTGAAATTGTCGAATTCAGCTACCTGGCGGAGGTACCGGTCATTCAGTTCGGCCACTTCGGCTTTCAGCTTTTCAATCTCCGATTCTTCAGCCACCGGCTCATTCAGGTGTTGGTTGCCATCCACATTTTCATCCGTATTGATGTTAATGGACTCATTTATTTCGGTTTCAACATTCTGGTTGTTTTCCTGCTGCATATCTTTTTTCTTCATGTCCAAACAAAATTGTGTGCAAAGGTAGGGTTGACAAGAATACTGCCAACGCCCGATAAAGGACAAAATGTCTTTTAAACCACCCTTTAACATTCGTTGTGGCGCAATACAGGCAACAGCTGTCATAATTTAAGTAGCTTGCGCACCCGGTATGAAAAAAGTTCATCTTAAAAGAAAAATAGCACCCCGTATAGCAAATGGTCATCCCTGGATCTTTGCCAATGAAGTGGAAAAACTGGAGGGGGATCCGTCTCCGGGCGAAATTGTAGAGGTATATTTTTTCGACGGCAAATTTGCGGGTAAAGGATATTTCAATGCACAGTCGCAGATCATTGTAAGGCTACTGACCCAGGATAAAAAAGCTGAAGTAAATGAAGAATTCTTTTTACAAAGGATCAGCGCGTGCTGGAAATACAGGCAGCAGATAGGCTATACGGAAAATTGCAGGCTGGTATTTGGCGAGGCGGATGGATTACCCCAAATGATCATTGACAAATTCAATGATTATTTTGTGATTCAGACCCTGGCACTTGGAATTGATATGTGGAAGCCGGCTGTTGTTAAGGCCCTTCAAAAAATATTTAATCCAAAGGGTATATTCGAAAGAAATGATGTTCCCGTAAGAGAACTGGAAGGCCTTCCACTGCAAAAAGGTTTTTTATCAGCACCATTTGATACCAGCATCATCATAAATGAAAATGGATTGAAGTTCCATGTTGATATTGAAAATGGACAGAAAACCGGATATTTTCTCGACCAGCAGGATAACCGGAGGGCTATTCAGCATATTGTAAAAGGTGCCGATGTGTTAGGCGCGTTTACTTATACAGGTACCTTCGAAATACATGCTGCGCATTATGGCGCCAGGTCGGTATTGGGATTGGACATTTCTGAAAATGCTGTGGCACAGGCTAACAAGAATGCGGAATTGAACGGACTTGAAAAGATTGTACGTTTTGAAACGGCCAATGCCTTTGACGTTTTGAAAAAATGGACGAAGGAAGACAGGAGATGGGATGTTGTAATGCTTGATCCGCCTGCCTTTACAAAGAGCAGGGCCAATATACAAAAGGCCATTACCGGTTATAAAGAGATCAATCTTAGAGGAATGAAACTGGTAAAACCCGGTGGGTTCCTGGTTACATCATCCTGCACCAACCTTGTAAACCCCGAACTTTTCCTGCAGATCATTGATATGGCTGCAAAAGATGTCAGGAGAAAGATCAGGCAGGTAAGTTTTCAAACCCAGTCGCAGGATCATCCAGTTATCTGGAATATGGAAAATACACAGTATCTGAAGTTTTTAATTGTAGAAGTACAGTAATGGCCTATGGCTATTGGCCTATTATTGCTATTGGACTATGGCTTATGGCTATTTAGAAACCTGGAATTTCCCTGACTCTACCAGTTTACCGGTTTTGTCTCTTAACTGGTATACATACACACCGCGGGTAAAATCAGTAAGGTTAATGGTAGTCTGGTCGGCGATATTGACCTGTTCAATCATTTTTCTACCAAGGAAGTTATAGATCTGAAGAGAGTAACCTTTATCGTAAGATTTTTGAAAATCAAAGGTGATGACCGTAGTTGCCGGGTTAGGGTAAAACTTCAATATAGGCGCCTGTGAACCAATGTCTGATGAAGCTGTTGTGGGATTTTGAGCTTCAGAGAAAATAGTTGTTGACAGGAAAAAGGATGCTATAAGTAAAAGTTTCTTCAAATACTGAAAATTTTAACGGTTCTGAATACAATAATAATCGATTTATTAAAAAGTGCAAAGGTCTTGCCGAAAAATAAAAAGAATTTGTAAAAACTACGCCGCTATTCCACGTAGATTTACGAATATCTCATTCAAAAAAGGCTAATATCACTTTACCTCATCCATACATCTCTTAAAAATTCTTCTTGAAACGCTTACGCTCCCCTCATTATTAAATAACTGCAGGGATTGCAGGCTGTTCCTCTTAGAT
>CBIHLW010000468.1:0-2736 GCA_966210755.1 uncultured bacterium | reverse complement strand
ACCTTGACGGTACAGTAAAAGGAGTGAAACAGCAATTCAAGCATAACCTATACCGTATTGGTTTTGATAACATGCCTCCTACCACCAATAATGATGCTTTCCAGATCGTAAAACAAAACGACGACTATTCCCTGATCGTAAAGATCAATGAAGGCTATACGCCCAATCAGATCCTGCAGTATTTTTTACAGTCCAATGCCAACGTGCATTCCTTTAATGAGATACTGCCATCGCTGAATGATATTTTCATAGAGCTGGTAGAAGGTACACCGGCGTCAAGACAATTTCAAACCATAACTGCTTAAAAAAAAATTATGAATAAGACCTGGCTTGTAATAAAACGCGAATACCTGACGCGGGTAAGAAAAAAAACATTCATCATTTCCACCATATTGTTCCCATTGCTTTACGTGGCTTTGATATTTGGTGCGGGATATTTTGCAGCAAAAGGGAATAAGAGTCTGAAAGTAGCCGTGATTGATTCATCCGGTTATTTTAATAAAGCGCTGATCAATGAGGCCAACCTGACTGATAGTTCATCCCTGCTTGAATACATTTCAACCAATCCGGACAGCGTGATAAAAAATTATTCCGAAATGGGTTACGATGGTTACATGGTAGTGCCTGCAGGCAACTGGGAAAACGGATTGAACGGAGTGGAGCTTAAAGCCGACAAAACCCATGGCATAGCATCTGTAATGCAGGTACAGAATAAACTGAATTCCATCTGGACACAGATTAAATCTCAAAAACTTGGGATCGATCCCAACCAGCGGGCCATTATGGATAACAGCAGGATCACTGTGCGTGCTGTGAATGAAAAAGATAAAAATTCAAATGCGCAGATTGCCAGCACCATTGGATATCTCTGCGGCTTCCTGATTTATTTCATTCTCCTGATCTATGGCAGTCAGGTAATGATGGGTGTAATGGAAGAGAAAACCAACCGCATAGCAGAAGTAATGGTTTCATCTATCAGGCCATTTCAATTGATGCTTGGAAAGATAGTGGGCATCAGCATGGTGGCCTTAACCCAGTTCTTTTTATGGATACTGTTCATTTTTATCATTTATAATATTACCTCCGCTTCCGGATCGGCCGATATGATGTCGGGTGTGGTTGGTGAGGTGAAACATGTTTTTTCCAGCATCAACATCCCTCTTATCATATTCTGCTTTGCATTTTATTTACTGGGTGGCTTCTTTTTTTATTCCTCATTGTATGCAGCCATTGGAAGTGCAGTGAATGAAGATATGCGTGAAGCCCAGTCATTGTCGTTTCCGGTAACCATGCTGGTAATTTTTTCAATTCTGTTAATGACGGCTGCCATGGCTGATCCAACCGGTGACATTGCCTTCTGGGGGAGCATCATTCCATTTAGCTCTCCTATTATCATGATGGGAAGGATACCATTTGGCGTACCCGGAACTGTTCCCTGGTGGGAACTGGGCTTGTCCATGGTATTACTTGTTGCAGGATTTATTTTTACCACCTGGTTCGCTGGCAAGATCTACCGCACCGGAATTTTAATGTATGGAAAGAAAGCAAGCTGGAAGGAAATGTTGAAGTGGGCGTTTAGGAAGGGTTGAGAAGCCAGTGGCCATTGGCTGTTAGCTGATGGCATTCCTGTTAAAAAAATAAAAAAATCCATCCCCTGTATTCCTTTTACGAAAACAATCGTACATTTGGTACGAATTATTTCGTCATTAAAAAACCACGTTTATGAAAAGGAATTTCTGGCTCAGGCAACTACCGCTCGCCATGGGGGTATGCGCGCTGGTAATAACAGCAGCCGATTGGCAGGGCAGTCCCGGCAAAACAAAACATACTTTCACCGACACTATACCTCAAAGGAAGATAAAGGATATCGATGATGCACTTGCAGAACTGGAAAGAGCCAGAGCGGAACTGGAAACCACCCTGAGTGAAAAAGCATGGGAAAAGGAAATGAAAGAATCGTTGAAAGATTTTGATGCAGGGAAGATCAGAGCAGAAATTGAAAATGCCATGAAAGAAATGGATGCCGCAAAGATTCAGGCTGAAATAAAAAGATCCATGTCGCAAGTGGACTTTGAGAAAATGAAAAAAGAAATGCAGGAGTCAATGAAGGATTTTGACAGTGAGAAGATCAAAGAGGAAATATCAAAGGCAATGGAACAGGTAAATGCAGAAAAGATCCAGGCACAGATTGATGCATCCATAGCCAAAGTTGATTTTGAAAAGATTAAGGCAGAAATGGAAAGGGTAAAAGAAGTTGATCTTAAAAAAATAGAAGAAGAACTAAAGACTATCGGACCAAAGATTGAACAGTCTATGCAGGGTGCAAGGGAAAGCATGGAAAAAGCAAAAAAAGATTTACTGGAATACAAAGCCTTCCTTGGATCGCTGGAAAAAGACGGATTGATCAATAAGGATGATACTTATATCATAGAATACAAAAATGGTGAATTGACCATCAATGGCAAAAAACAACCGGCTGAAGTATTGAACCGGTATAAAGAGTTTCTGAAGGACCGCAGGGAATTCACCATCAAAAAAGACAAGGATGATTTTAATATCGATATGGATTAAATGACAAGAGGAAAAGAGTGGAAAGAGGTTAAAAGAAAGAAGAGAGGTTAAAAGAGAGAAAAAAGGTTAAAAGAGGAAAGAGGCTGGTATACTCCTTTAACCTCTTTTCTCTCTTTTAACCTCTTAGCTTTATACACATTATGGCCAGCATGTACTTTATTGCGA
>CBIHLW010000467.1:0-2738 GCA_966210755.1 uncultured bacterium | reverse complement strand
GTCGAATATAAACAAACGATGCATGGACATTCACCACCATGATCTTGTCATCCCTCAGGTATCGGAACAGCGAATGTGAATAATGATGAAACAATGCACACTTTATGACATTTTCATCCTGCAGGGAACTGGGCGTCGAATAATTAGATGGGCTATAAAAAAAGAACCAGGTAAAATATTTACAAAGAGTTTTTTTTATTCGACGTTCAGAGCCGCCCGGTGCGGATGACAAGATCAGGGGGTAGTAGTCCTTTTATCTATTATTTACTTGAAGCGGATGACTATCTCAAAAGTATTTAAAGATTCGACATTGTTCATTCCCGACTCCTGACTCCCGATTCCCGATTCTCCTTTCTCCGCTTCTTTTTCCAAACTTATCTGTAAGTTTAATCCACTAAAATTTGCTGAATGAAATTTCTGACTACTATTCTTCTGACTGCTTTTTCATGTACAGTCTTTGCCCAGAACATAGAGATGGATCAATTGAAGGCGCTAAAGCCGCGCAACATAGGCCCTGCGGGTATGAGCGGCCGGATAACTTCAGTTGATGTTGTGGTGGATAATCCAGATATATGGTATGTAGGTGCCGCTTCCGGTGGGGTATGGAAGACAACGAATTCCGGCGCATCCTGGACATCCGTATTTGATGAACAGCCTACCATTAACATCGGTTCCATTGCCATTCAGCAATCCAATCCCAATATTGTCTGGGTTGGAACAGGCGAAGGCAATCCGCGTAATTCTATCAACCTTGGAGAAGGAATTTATAAAACAATGGATGGAGGCAGAACCTGGAAACTAATGGGTCTTGAAAAAACCAGGAACCTTCACCGGATCCTTATCGATCCTGCAAATCCTGAAGTTGTGTACGCAGCGGCCATTGGTAATCCATATGATGAGCATCCCGAAAGAGGTGTTTATAAAACAATGGATGGCGGACAAACATGGAACAGGATACTTTATACAAACGATTCCAGCGGTTGCGCTGAATTGATAATGGATCCTTCCAATCCAAATAAGCTAATTGCCAATATGTGGCAACACAGGCGTACGCCATGGAGCATGCGCAGCGGCGGACCTGGAAGTGGTTTGTTTATTACAGTGGATGGAGGTAAGAACTGGAAACGTTTGGGAAAAGAAGATGGATTGCCGGCCGGAAATCTTGGGCGTATCGGACTTGACTTTGCACGCAGTATGCCATCGAGAGTGTATGCAATGGTGGAAGCTTCAAAAAATGGTTTGTATAAAAGTGATGATGGCGGATTTAAATGGGAGCTTGTAAATAATGATGAACAATGGGTAACCAACAGGCCATTTTATTTTCAGGATATCAGGGTCGATACAAAGAATGAAAATCGCATATACAGTATACATGCAATGGTGGATGTGAGTGAAGATGGCGGTAAAACATTTAAAACTTTGTTGCCTTATTCCGGCATTCATCCCGATCATCATGCATGGTTCATTCATCCCGATGATCCCAATTTTATTCTTGAAGGCAACGATGGCGGTATTGGTTTATCAAGAGACCGGGGCGCATCCTGGACCTTTAATGAAAATTTACCCGTAGGGCAATTTTATCATGTAAATGTTGACAATGAAATTCCATACAATGTAATGGGTGGCATGCAGGATAATGGTACCTGGCATGGACCTGCCTATACCTGGATAAATGGCGGTATCCGCAATTTTTACTGGAACAATGTGGGAGGCGGCGACGGATTTGATGCCATGCCAGATGCAGAGAATGCCGACTGGGTTTATTCCATGAGCCAGGGTGGAAATCTTGGCAAGATAAATTATAAAACAGGTGAGAGATGGTTTTTAAAACCACCTGCATTAGACACGGTTACAAGGTTGCGTTTTAACTGGAATTCCGCTATAGCCCAGGATCCTTTTGATAAGAAGACCATTTATTATGGAAGTCAGTTTGTGCATAAGAGCACCGATAAAGGTTCAAGCTGGCAGATCATTTCTCCTGACCTCACCACCAACGATGAAAAGAAATATGATCAAAGTGAAAACGGTGGACTTACACTTGATATAACCGGAGCAGAAAATCATTGTACCATTCTTGCCATTGAACCTTCTTCAAAAGAACAGGGTGTGATCTGGGTTGGAACGGATGATGGAAATGTTCAACTCACCAGAGACGGAGGAAGGTCCTGGACAAGTTTCCGCGGAAAGATTCCCGGTATGCCCACAGGAGCATGGATACCACAGATACGTGCTTCCAGGCACAATGCCGGTGAAGCATTTGTAGTGGTGAATGATTATCGCCGCGGCGACTTTAAACCTTATATTTTCCGTACAAAAGATTATGGCAGAACATGGACCAACATATTGCATGATAAAAATGTGAGAGGTTATGCACTTTGCGTTTTACCTGATCCTGTAGAGCCAAATCTTTTATTTGCAGGTACAGAACATGGTGTATGGGTAAGTTTTGATAATGGTAATCATTTTCAACACTGGAAGAATGAAGACTTTCCTGCAGTTTCCACTTTTGATATGGTGCAACAGGAAAGAGAAGCTGACCTTGTAATTGCCACTTTTGGCCGAGCCCTCTGGGTGGTTGATGATATCCGTCCATTAAGGACCATTGCTGCTAATAATGGCAAATCATTTACTAAAGCTATCACTGCATTTGATGCGCCGGTTGCTTACCAGGCCAATTACAGACAGGCTCCCGGTTACGACTGGAGCACCTATGGATTGTATAGTGCTGATAATAAAAG
>CBIHLW010000466.1:0-2740 GCA_966210755.1 uncultured bacterium | reverse complement strand
GTTTGAACGGCTTCAGTTTTATCAGGGTCATCTTCGCTCTCCCTGAAGCTGATAAGATATGCATTTGCTCTTCCATATGCATTGTAAAGGCTGAAGCTCAGCTCTGAAGAAAAACGTTTCCCTTTTTTTAATTGTTTGGTAGCTCCAATATCAAGCCTGTGGTAATTAGCAATGGGTTAGCATTCCGCTCACTGTATGAAAAATAAACCTCGCCATTTAACATGTATTTTCCATCAGGATAGGTAACAGCATCACCTGAATAATAGATCCAGTTCGCCGACAATGTCCACTTTGGAGTTAACTGGTATATACCAACAACAGCTATATCGTGAGGCCTGTCCTGTCTTGCATTATACCATTGATTGTTATTGATTCCATTGATCTTTCTTTGTGATTTGGAAACTGTATAACTGATCCAGCCATTAAACCTTCCGTTTTTCTTTCTTAACAAAAATTCAATTCCATAAGCTCTTCCTTCCCCGAATAATAATTGTGTTTCAATGGGTTCGTTGGTGAAAACTTTTGCCCCATCGCGGTAATCGATCTGGTTTTGCATGAACTTGTAATAGGTTTCTGCAGTAAATTCATAGTCTTCATTAATATTATTGTAATATCCTATGGCCACCTGATCTGCAATTTCAGGTTTGATGATATTAGTGCTTGCAACCCATTTATCGGTGGGAGAAGATGTTGTTGATCCCGTAATCAGGTGAAGGTTTTGCGTATTCCTTGTATAGGAGGCATTTATGGAACTTGAATTATTCAATAGGTAACTGAAGGTCAGTCTTGGTTCTGCATTCCAGTATGTTTTTACAATTTCGCCAGTCTTATAACGCAGCGTATCAATCACTCTTCCTTCATTGTTTAGCGTGTAATAATCTCCTTCGCCCAAAACTGAAAAACCTGATAGCCTTAAGCCATAAACCATATTCAGTTTCTCATTAATTCTCCAGCTATTACTTGCATAAAATGCATTATCAAGAGAAAATCTGTCAGGCAGGCCTTTGTCAACGGTACCCGTACTTCCGGAAACTGAGATCTCACCAGGCTTGATGGTATGGTAGATGGTGTTTAAACCAGCATTGATGGTATTGGATGAATTCACGTACCACTGAAATTCCTGTTTCAAATTCAGATCCTGTATCCTTGATGTGATTTGAAAACCGGTGGATTCATTACTTACATTGATCTGATAATCGTAATTGCTGTAAATAAATGATGTATTAGAAAACAACCTGTCATTAAAGATATGGTTCCACCGAAGCGTACCGGTTGCATTTCCCCAGTCAATTCCTGTGAGGCGGTCCTGTTTTAATACATCCCGCCCAAAATAACCGGAGAGATAAAACCTGTTATTTTCATTAAGGATATAATTTGCCTTTGCATTCAGATCATAAAAATATAATTGTGCTTTACGCAGTGAAGTATCACCTAATAGTTTAAGAAAAAGGTCAGCATAAGTACGACGGCCTGAAATAAGAAATGAAGATCTGTTTTTTTGTAAGGGACCTTCAATGTTTAATCTGGAAGCGATCAGGCCTATGCCACCGCTAACACCGTGATCTTTATTATTGCCATCATTCATTTTTATATCAACTACTGAGGAGAGCCTGCCTCCATATTGGGCAGGCATGCCACCTTTATAAAGGTTTACATTTTTAATGGCATCAGAATTAAAGGTTGAAAAGAACCCAAGCAGGTGTGAAGCATTATATACAGGTGCTTCATCCAAAAGGATCAGATTCTGATCAGCTGTTCCACCCCGCACAAAAAAACCACTATTTCCCTCTCCGGCCGATTTAACGCCTGGCAGAAGCTGCATGGTTTTCATGATATCACGTTCGCCAAATAATACCGGGATATTTTTGGTTTCCTGAACGCTGATCTTTTCCATGCTCATTTGTGGTGCCCTGATATTCCTTGTTCTGGCACTGGAAGTGATCACAATAGAATCAAGACGCCTGTCCTGTTCCTCTAATACAATATCAAGCCTGGTATCTTTCTGTACATTAACCGTCACAACATATATTTTCATTCCCACGGCGGAAACCTGGATGGTAAAATTGCCGGTATTCAATAAGAGGGAGTAAAAACCATATTCATTGCTTACAGTAATGGTTGGGGTTCCTGCAACAGAAATTGTAGCACCAATTACCGTTTCGCCGGTTCTTGCGGAGGTAATAGTGCCATATAAACTATTCCCTTCCTGCTGACCATATCCCTGACATGGTAAGGAGCAAAAAGAAAGTACTACAACTGCAAATAAGGTAATCCGGCTGGTGATTTCCATAGAATTGTTTCAATATGCAAAGGTATTGTAACAGCATGTAAAGTGATAATGTTGTGGTTAAATATGCGGAGGATTATTTATTTGGTATGAATAGCATATGAAAATGATAACCGGTTATGATTGATAATTTTCAAAAGCTATTTTATAAGAACAGCAATCCATATTCTGATTGAATATGGATTGCTGGAAGATCTATACTATAAGTCCAGGGTTATTTGCAAAATATTACCAGGTTGTCTGGTTCCTTCATTAGAAATATATACTTCTCCTTCAGGACTGAAACTGATACCTTCAGGCTGAACAAATTGCTTACCCAGATCAAAGACCTTTTTTATATTAACCTTATCATCCATAATGATCAATCTTGAACCCGGGCCATCCGTTATATAAATGTCTCCTGATTGTGGATGAATTCCAATTTCAGATGGTTTTATCTTCTTCTTATTATTC
>CBIHLW010000465.1:0-2741 GCA_966210755.1 uncultured bacterium | reverse complement strand
ATTGATCATCGAGTATAACCTCCTTTATGGTTTTACCTGTGGTGGCATCGTGTTGCAAAAGCTTTGAATCCCCGTAATTGCCCGTGCTTTCAATGATGGTGTTTTTATATACTTCCAGGCCCTGGGTAAAATAAGAAGTATCGTGTGGATGTGAAGCAGAAATGGTATAGCTGATAGAAGGAATTGGGGGCAAACCAGTTCCGGCATCATTGCTATTTGTATCGTCGTCATTACAACCCATAATAAAAAAGGATAATAAGGCAGATAAACACAAGCTAGAATGCTTCATCGTACAAAAATAAGGGATGACCTAATTGAGTTTTGTTAAACAAATACCCTAAATGTTTTGATTTTTAAAAAATGGCTTCTATATTTGAACCATCTCCCCACGTATCCTTACAAAAATCTCCATTTTAATCTACCGTCCCCCTAATTAGTTCCAAAATCCTGGGAATTTCTTTTTTAATTCTGATACCTCGTTCCAACATCCGGTTAAAGCTCATAGTTATCCGTAAACCTATGCATACCAGTAACCCCTGGAACTATGAGGACATTTGTATTAGGTATCTGCATTTTATTTGCATTACAGGCAATGGCACAAAGAGAATGTGCCGGTTCCATCTACCTGGAACAGCAAACTGCTATTGACCCATCATTGCCGGTTAAAATAAACGCGGTTGAAAATTTTATAAAACAACAAAGCTTTGCGAAAATGGAAGGCGGGGAAGCTAATGTGATCCGCATTCCTGTGGTTGTGCATGTATTATATAGAACGGATGCGCAGAATATTTCTGATTTACAGATAAAAAGCCAGTTAGATGTATTGAATAATGATTTCCGCAGGAGAAATGCTGACAGCAATAAAACTCCGGAAAGATTCAGGCAGCTGGCGGCGGATGTTCAGATAGAATTTGTACTGGCAACTGCAGATCCTGATGGCAGGGCTACAACTGGCATCATTCGTAAGAAAACAAATGTTACAGACTGGAAGACCGATGATAAAATCAAATTTTCTGCTCAGGGTGGTGATGATGCCTGGGACAGCCGTCAGTATTTAAATATATGGATCGGTAATCTTGGACAAATTCTCGGGTACTCCAGTGTTCCCGGAGGTGCTCCTGAAAAAGACGGGATCGCAATCAACACTTCTGCTTTCGGAACTATCAATGTAAGTGCACCTTATCACCTGGGCAGAACTGCTGTACATGAAATGGGTCACTGGCTTGGCTTGCGCCATATCTGGGGTGACACTTACTGTGGCGATGACCTGGTTGATGATACGCCAAAGCAGGGAAACTTTACTTCAGGATGCCCTTCCAGTTTCAGGAGTTCCTGTAATAACGGAACTACCACCGGGGATATGTATATGAATTACATGGATTACACTGCAGACGCCTGTGTAAATCTATTTACGGAAGGACAAAAACAAAGAATGCTGGCCTTGTTCAATAACGGCGGCCCCAGACATTCATTTCTCAACAGTAATGGATTGAAAACACCATGGAATCTTACCATTCCGGAGCCGGTAGTGGAAGCGCCGGTAGTGAATGAACAATTCAAAATTTATCCCAACCCTTCTGCCAGCAGTGTTATGTTGAATTTTGAATTTGATGAAACCTGGATCGGAAAAACTTTATCGGTTGTAAACCTCAATGGTATTGAAATATCAAGGGTCCTGATAAGTTCAAAAACACAAAAGCTTGATGTTTCCTCATTCAAACCGGGTATGTATTTTATTCAGGGGGTGAATGGAAATAAGAAGATCAGGAAAAAACTGGTGAAATTATAGTCACCTCATCATCTGTATCACTTCCTGTGCAGCCACCGGTGCCAGGGCAACACCCATACCACTCATCCGCACCGCACAAAAAACGCCGGGCTGGACTTCTTTTATAACTGGTGTTTTTTCAGAACCCATGGCCATGATACCCGCCCATTTCATTTCAATGGTATACTTTCCTTTGAACCGGGGTAATGCCACATCATCAAGATATTGTTGAAGCGCTTTCTGTATAAAATCAGAGGTTTCCATTTCTACAGTTGCTTCCTGCTGAAATGCCTTATTCCTTGCGCCACCAAGTAAAACCCGGTTTCCAAGGTTTCTGAAATAATAAAATCCTTCATCCGAATGAAAGGTTCCCTTCCATGGCAGCTTTTCAATTGGAGAAGTGAGCAGCACCTGGCCACGTGCAGGCACGATATCCATGTCTGGTAAAAGTTTTTTGGTAAATGCATTGGTGCATATCAGCAGTTGATTTGCAAACATGGAAAACCGGCTTCCATTGGCAGTGGCCAGTTTTAATTCAAAATCATTTCCATTTTTAATGAATTCAATTAATGATGTCTGGTTGAACACCTGAACACCCATGCCCTGCACCGTGTTCAGTAAAGATTGAACCAGTTTTCCGGAATGAAGGTATCCTTCAAGGTTGTTCTTTACAAGATGCTTTGTTTTGCCAAACCCAAATGAATCTATTTTGTCATCCTCCAGGCGGTAGGTCTTTTTTGTTCCTGTAACAGGTTTGAAAATTGAATTTATATATTCAATATTTTGCTGAAGTTGTTCACTGTTTGTTTTACCGGATGCCTCATACAGTTCATATCCGCCACACAGGTCAAAGTCAATATCTTTTTTAAAATGTTTACGGATCTTCTCCAGTCCCTTATACCGCATTTCAACCAATTGCAGCATTTTGTCCGTACCCATGGCCTGGGCATCGTATACAACTTCACTAAGACTT
>CBIHLW010000464.1:0-2742 GCA_966210755.1 uncultured bacterium | reverse complement strand
ATATTTGCAGGAGTGCATTAGTTGCATAAACAACTAACTAAAATATTTATTTAATTTAACTGTATGAAAATACTTGTTTGTATAAGTAAAACGCCAGATACAACGGCAAAAATAGCCTTCACTGATAACAATACGAAATTCGCTGAAGCCGGTGTACAATGGATCATCAATCCTTACGATGAATGGTATTCGCTTGTGCGTGCCGTTGAACTAAAGGAAAAAGACCCCTCCATAGTTATACACCTGGTATCTGTAGGTGGAACAGATGCTGAACCTATTATCAGGAAAGCCCTTGCACTTGGTGGTGATGAAGCAATCCGCATCAACACCGAACCACTGGAAAGTTTCCAGGTGGCTTCGCAAATTGCCGAAATTGCCAGGCAGAACAATTATGATCTCATTTTCACCGGTAAAGAAACTATAGATTACAATGGTGGCGCAGTAGGCGGAATGATTGCTGAACTTCTGGATCTGCCTTATGTTGCAATGGCCACCAACTTCCAGTTGAATGGAACCACGGCTATCATCAAAAGAGAAATTGAAGGTGGCGAAGAAACCGTTGAGGTAGCGCTGCCAATAGTGGTCAGTACACAGAAAGGAGTAGCTGAAGCCAGAATTCCAAATATGCGGGGCATTATGGCGGCAAGAACAAAACCATTAAATGTTGTTGAACCGGCTGAGGTGCAACCTCTCACAAAATTCGCAGCATTCGGCTTACCTCCTGCTAAGGCCGGAGTAAAACTTGTTTCTCCGGATAATGTAGAAGAGCTAGTAAGGTTATTGAATGAGGAAGCCAGGGCCATTTAGAACTGTTTCAGAATTTTCTGAACATTTTTGATAAAAAGTTTTGTGTTGACTTTTAAAATTTTTCAGGCGATAAGCTATAAAATATAAAATCTCTATGAGCGTATTAATATTTGTTGATCATACAGACGGGCATATAAAAAAAGCATCTCATGAATCCTTAAGTTTTGGTGCAAAGATCGCCGAACAATCAGGCGATGTGGCCGAAGCTGTTGTACTTGGGAATGTGAATGACGATCTGCCTTCGCTGGGAAAGTATGGAATCAAAAAATTGCATCATGTGCAACACGAAAGCCTCAAAACTTTTGATTCGCAGGTGTACACCAAAGTAATTGCACAGGTAGCGGAACAAACCGGAGCCACTACAATTGTATTTTCTAATAATTCAAGTGGTAAAGCTTTGGCACCCAGAGTTGCTGTACGTTTAAAAGCCGGTTTGGTTTCTGGTGCAACGGCATTGCCCGACGCATCATTTAACATTAGTAAAAATGTATTTTCAGGCAAAGCTTTTGCAACGGTATCCTTTCAATCGGGTATCAGGGTAATTTCCCTGAATGTAAATGCATATAGCATACAGGAAGGATCCGGAACTGCTGAAGTATCTGTATTCAACGCAGATGTTGATGCACCCAGAATAAAAATAACAGGTTCAACCAAAACATCTGGTAAAGTGGCGCTTACGGAGGCTGACGTGGTAGTGAGTGCCGGCCGTGGTTTGAAGGGTCCTGAGAACTGGGCTATGGTAGAAGAGCTGGCTGATACCCTGGGTGCAGCTCTTGCATGCAGCCGTCCGGTAGCAGATGCCCATTGGCGTCCGCATAATGAACACGTTGGGCAAACAGGTATTGCTATTGCACCCAACCTTTATATAGCCATTGGCATCAGTGGTGCCATTCAACACCTGGCCGGGGTAAATAGAAGTAAGGTGATCGTTGTGATCAATAAAGATCCTGAAGCCCCATTTTTTAAGGCCGCTGATTATGGTATTGTAGGTGACGCCTTTGATATTGTGCCGAAGATGACACAGGCGATAAAAAAGATAAAAGGCATTGCATAAATCATTCAGTATGCAACAATTGCTCAGTCCGGGTAAGGTTTTTATTTCACTTAAAATCGTAGGTTTGCACCTCCGGCAAAAGCGTTGTTTTATTAATAGGTTATGAAGAAAATAGAATTGGAAATTGTGGCTCTTTCTCACAGCATCACGCAAACCCATTCCTATGCTGTGGTTTTGGGTGAAGTGAATGGACTCAGGCGTTTACCCATTGTTATCGGCGGTTTTGAGGCCCAGGCAATAGCTGTGGCGCTTGAAAAAATGCAACCCAGCCGTCCGCTTACCCACGACCTGATGAAAAACTTCATGACTGCCTTTAATATAGAACTTCATGAGATCATTATTTCCGACCTCCAGGAAGGCATATTTTATTCCAAACTGGTTTGTTCAACAGATAACGATACCATTGAAATTGATTCCCGCACCTCAGATGCGCTGGCCCTGGCAGTGAGGTTTGGATGTCCGGTTTATACCTACGAACATATTCTTGAAAGTGCAGGTATCTTAATGGAAGACCCCGGTACCGGAAAGAAGAAAAAGACACCAACCGTAACCTCAACCGAAGAAGAAGGTAGCGGCAAGGATGATTTGAAAACCATGAATTTAGAAGATCTGAACACGCTTTTAAACGAAGTTCTGGAACAGGAAGATTATATCCGTGCCATTGCCATCAGGGATGAGATCAATAGCAGGAAGAACAAATAGAAGTTATTGCTTTGCGATGTGGAATGACAAATTTCCACTGCCATCCTTAAAATCATTCCATCCGTGATCCCAATTAGTATTCCGCGGCCATCCTTAAAATCCATTCCATCCGTGATCCCAATTACTATTCCGCAGCCATCCTTAAATCCTTTCATCCGTGATCCCAATTAGTATTCCGC
>CBIHLW010000463.1:0-2748 GCA_966210755.1 uncultured bacterium | reverse complement strand
GAGGCGGAATAAATCTCAGCAAGGCAGTAATAATACTTGGGGGTGAAACAATGGCCATTTTGCCTTCTGGCGGCATCAATGGAAAACAAAGTTGCGGCATACTCGAAAACTCAGGTATACCATTCAGGGCCATTGGCATTGACGGTGATACAAGAGAGAATTTTGTTGTGCGCGAATTATCTACGAATAAGCAGTTCAGGTTTGTGATGCCGGGACCGGCATTGGAAAGCAAAGACCTTGATCAATGTATCTCTATAATTGAAGGGCTGCCGTCATCAACCACCTTTCTCATCTTAAGCGGTAGTTTGCCCCCGGGCGTGCCGGAAGATTTCCCCTCTCAAATTGCATTGATTGCAAAGAATAAAGGAATCAAATTCATAATTGATACTTCCGGCGAGCCGTTGAAAAAAGCTTTACGGAAAGGTGTGTACCTCATCAAGCCAAATCTTACCGAACTGGGATCGCTGGTAGGGAAAAACTGGCTTGAGATCCCTGAAATAGAGGAAGCGGCAAAACAGGTTTTAGCTCAAAGCAATTGCGATGTCATCATTTCATCTATGGGTCCGGCAGGCGCATTATTAATGACAAGGGAAGGACATAAACAGATCAATGCTCCGGCGGTAAAAAAACTGAGTACCGTTGGTGCGGGTGACAGTATGCTGGCAGGTATCGCATTTAAACTGGAATCCGGAGCATCAATTATGGAAGCTGTAAGGTTTGGTGTAGCCTGCGGTACGGCTGCAACAATGAACAAAGGAACCAGTTTATTTAAAAAACAGGATGTTGAAACCCTGTATGAATGGATAAAGAAGAATAATTAAAACGTATAATTCGCCGGGTAATTTTTCAAAGCCGCAGAGAAATTTGAAATACAACAAAGAAATTAAATGCCATGCTGTAAAAAAGAAGCTGACCTTTTGGGGTCAGCTCATTATTGCATACATGAAACAGCTATCAGAAAATAGTAAATGATATTATACATAGGTACTGGTTATATCAAAACCAATTACCAGGGTTGAGATAACAATGATGACGTCAATAAGTATACTTAGAAAGAATACGGGGATGGTGATCCTGGTTGGAAGTGCGGCAAGATTGGTTACAAGCGACATGCCCATGGCAACTATAGCAAGCATAAACAAAAACAGATTGGTGCCGGCTAATAAAACAGCCATCACCGTTAAGGGCGTAATGATACATCCATGGGCCGCCAGTGCAATTCCTATCCATAGTATCCTGTTTTCATTTTGGTTTTCACACCAGTTCATGAATTTTGCATAAAGCGACGGACTTGTGGATTTTAATTTATAAGATGCTGAAATTGCCTGATTTGTGATCGTTTCCATTTAATTCGGTTTTGTTACACAAAATTGCAGCAACCCAAAAGCCCGTACTATGAGGCAGGTAAGTTCAAAAGCTGATTTTAGTCAGTCCCGGTAATTCATAACCCGGATCCGGAGTGGCCCATAATTGATCTGCATCAAATCATCTGTTTCTGATACAGTTTTTTTTTATTGCCTTATCGTACCTTCGCCCCGCATTTCAAAATTAAAAACAGCGTTCATTATGAGTACAGTTAAAGTTGCTATAAATGGATTTGGAAGAATAGGCCGGCTTGTTTTCCGCCAGATCCATGATATGAAAGGAATTGACGTAGTCGCGATCAATGATCTGACCAGTCCAAAAGTACTGGCACACCTTTTAAAATATGATTCTGCCCAGGGAAGATTTGGTCAGGATGTAACATCCACAGAGAATTCCATTGTAGTTAATGGTAATGAGATCAAAATATATGCACAGAAAGACCCTGCACAAATTCCATGGGGACAGCATCAGGTTGATGTGGTACTGGAGTGTACCGGGTTTTTCACCGATAAAGCAAAGGCTGAAGCACATATTGCTGCAGGCGCCAGAAAAGTAGTGATATCAGCGCCGGCCACAGGTGACCTGAAGACCATTGTTTTCAACGTAAATCATAATATTCTGGATGGTTCTGAAACAATCATCAGTTGTGCTTCCTGCACCACTAATTGCCTTGCGCCAATGGCACAGGTACTGGAAGATAAATTTGAGATTGTTACCGGATTAATGACAACGGTGCACGCATACACCAATGATCAGAATACCCAGGATGCACCTCATCCAAAAGGCGATCTCAGAAGGGCAAGGGCTGCAGCGCAGAATATTGTACCGAATAGTACCGGGGCAGCCAAGGCCATCGGGCTTGTATTACCCAGTCTTAAAGGAAAACTTGATGGTACTGCACAAAGAGTACCCACTTTGACAGGTTCTTTAACTGAACTTACAGTTGTTCTTGGAAAGAAAACAACCGTTGAGGAGATCAATGCAGCTATGAAATCTGCTTCCAATGAAAGTTTTGGTTATACCGAAGATGAAATTGTAAGCAGTGATATCATCGGGATCAATTATGGAAGTTTGTTCGATGGAACGCAAACCAAGGTTCAGACAGTTGGAGATACACAAATGGTGAGAACGGTGAGCTGGTATGACAATGAAATGAGTTATGTATCACAGTTAGTACGTACCGTACATTATTTTGCCAATCTGATATCAAAGGGTTAAGAGGTTAAAGGAGGGGCTAAGAGGTTAAAGGAGGGAAATGAGGTTAAAGGAGGGGCTGTTCAAAAAATTGAGAGGCTGGTTCGAAGGAACCGCCTCTTTTTTATTTTGCAAGGATCTACAAAATGAATAAAGTTTAAAATGTAAAACGATTATTTAAACGCATGT
>CBIHLW010000462.1:0-2756 GCA_966210755.1 uncultured bacterium | reverse complement strand
TGATGTACAGTATGACCTGAAAGAATATGAAAAAAAAGGACAGGGGAAAATAGGTATTGAGAAGATCAGGCAGAACTTCCTGACTGCTGTCCGCTCACTTGGCCTGCCCGACTCTGTTGTTACCATTTCAGCTTATGATGGCAACTATGGGAATCCATGGTGGAGAAAAAAGAACAAATTGAAAGATGAGTTGTATTCTTCAATTTCTTATCAGGTAAAACTGAGCAGCAGTTCACAGATTGACCAGCTGGTTGATAAACTGGATGATGAGGCCACGCAGAATTTCTTTATACAACGCACTTCGCATAGCAAATTAGAAGCGTTCAGAAAACAATTAAAGATACAGGCTGTAAGGGCTGCAAAAGAGAAGGCTATTTACCTGTCAGAAGCTATTGGTGAGCAAATTGGTGTAGCTGTTACCATCAATGAACCAAATGAATTCTACCAGCCTTATTATAACATGAGATCCAATGTAATGATGAAAGCGGAGATGGATCAGGATGTTAATGAACAACCTCAGGCTGATTTCAAAAAAATGAAACTGAGATATGAAGTAACTGTGGTTTTTGCATTGAAGTAAAATGGGTAACATCAATGGTCCATACGGACATAAAAAAAGGCTGATCAATTGATCAGCCTTTTTACGTTGAACAGTATTACATCATGCCTGGCCTTAGCTGAAAGCTTAAGCCGGGGCTGCCGGTTATCCTTCTGCTTCAGGAGTAGTGTCTGACTTTGCAGCTCCACCTTTTTCTTCCTTCTGAAGTCTTTCTTTGATCTGTGCCAATGCACCTAGGTCGCCCAGTGTGGGTTTTTCAACTTTGGTTTGCAGGTTCTTCACGGCTTTTTTGGTTACATCTGCTTCTGCTCTTGCTTCTTTTCTTGCTGCATCTTTTTCTTCTATCTTCACCTGTTCCCAAATTCTTGCATGAGAAACCACAATGCGTTTTTCATTGCGGTCAAACTCAATAACCATGAATTGCGCTGTTTCCTCAGCACCTACACTCTTACCATCTTCTTTTGCAAGATGACGGTTGGGAGCAAAACCTTCAAGACCATAAGGCAATTGTACGATAGCACCTTTATCATCCTTACGGAGAACAGTACCTTCATGCACAGAACCTACAGCGAAAGTATCCTGCAGGCTATTCCAGGGATCTTCTTCCAACTGCTTATGACCTAACTGCAGTTTACGGTTGTCTTTATCAATTCCCAGTATCACTACTTCTATATGCTCACCAACTTTAGTGTATTCGCTTGGGTGATTGAAACGTTTCAACCAGCTAAGGTCTGATATGTGGATCATACCGCCGATACCAGTGGTGAGCTCAACAAATACACCATATGGCGTGATGTTCTTAACTGCACCTTTATGGCGGCTGCCTTCAGGGAATTTAGTTTCAATATCGCTCCATGGATCTTCAGAAAGTTGTTTGATGGATAAACTCATTTTCCTGTTATCCTTATCAAGCGTAACTACCTTGGCTTCGTGCTCGTCGCCAAGCTTGAAGAATTCCTTGGCATTGATTGGTGTATTAGCCCACGTAATTTCGGACACGTGAACAAGACCTTCAACACCTGGAAGAATTTCAAGGAATGCTCCGTAGTCTTCAATATTCACAACACGGCCTTTAACAACAGAACCTTCTGAAATGGTTTCAGGCAGCACATCCCATGGATGCGGGGTCAATTGTTTTAAACCGAGAGAAATACGTTTTTTCTCGTCGTCGAAATCGAGAACCACAACATTGATCTTCTGGTCCAGTTTCAATACCTCGCTTGGGTGATTGATACGGCCCCATGAAATATCTGTGATGTACAACAAACCATCTAAACCTCCAAGGTCCATAAATGCACCGAAGTCTGTGATGTTCTTCACAGTACCTTCCAGCACCTGGCCTTTTTCAAGTTTACCAATGATCTGTGCACGTTGTGCTTCAATATCAGATTCAATAAGTGCTTTGTGAGATACAACTGCATTCTTGATTGCTTCATTGATCTTAACAACTTTAAACTCCATTGTTTTACCAACAAACTGGTCGTAATCGGTTACAGGCTTCACGTCAATCTGAGAACCTGGCAGGAAGGTTTCCATACCAAAGACATCAACGATCAAACCACCTTTTGTTTTGCTGGTAACGGTACCCGTAACAATTTCACCAGTTTTATGAATTTCAACAATGCGTTCCCAGGCACGGGTAATGCGGGCTTGCTTACGGCTAAGATTAAGATTACCGTCGCGGTCTTCTTTCTCTACAACCATTACTTCCACTTCATCTCCAACTTTCAATCCCTGGATGTCGCGGAATTCATTTAAAGAAACAAGGCCATCCGATTTGAAACCGATATTCAGTACCACATCTGTTTTAGTGATACCCACTACCAGGCCCTTGATCATTTCGCCGTCGCTTAATTGCACGAAAGTATTTTCGTATACTTTGTCGTACTTCTCTTTTTCTTCTTGTGTATAGCTGGCCACATTACGCTTGTCAATGCTCCAGTCAAAATCATCATGCGCTGTTACAACTCTTTCTTCAACAGGCGCCTGGACGGGTACATTTGATGTCGCTGTAGAAGCTTCTCCCACAACAGCGGGGGATGCATTCTCCTGTCCTTCAGCGTTTGAGCCTGCCTGTCCGGAAGGCTGGTTAACAATTTGATTTTCTTCCATAATAAATCCCGGGGTTTTGTTCGGGGCGGCAAAGATAAGTTTTAGTTGGAAGTAAGCGGCTGAAACAGGAGAGTTTTTTACCTGA
>CBIHLW010000461.1:0-2766 GCA_966210755.1 uncultured bacterium | reverse complement strand
GCCATAGCCCACCTGGTTCCGCTTAAGTTAATTTGCAGCTTAATAAAAAACCCGAAATTTGATGATGCAGGAGGGTTTCTATAAAAAACTCAGGGTTAACAGGATAACAGAAAAAGTAAAAGGATTCAAAGTATTTTCCTTTGAAGAAGGACATCAGATAAAATACAAAGCTGGACAATACCTCACCTTTGTGAGAAAGGTAAATGATGAGGAAATACGACGGTCGTATTCCATTACCTCATCTCCCGGGTTAAATGAACCCTTGTCTGTTGGCATAAAAAGGATCGCCAATGGTTTATTCTCACGTTATTTTATCGATCATATTCAACCGGGTGATGAAGTAATTTCAACTGGAGCCGGAGGCTTTTTTGTTTTGCCGGACAATATCAATGCCTACAGGCAGGTTTTCTTTTTTGCGGCAGGTAGCGGTATCACTCCTGTGTTTTCATTAATTAAAACAGCACTGCATTTTCATTCACATTTACATTTGATATTGGTGTATAGTAATTCCTCGGCAGACAAGACCATTTTTCTCAATGAATTGATGGAATTGTCGAAACAATTCCGAGACCGCTTCAGGATTGAATTCCTGTTCAGCGATACTTTGGAGCTATCCAGGGCAAGATTATACAGCGACCTCCTGATAAAACTGGTTAAGGATTATACCACCTGCTCTCCGGATAAAGTATTGTTTTATATCTGCGGGCCTGAAGCGTATATGCGAATGTGTACCTATGTTTTGCAACAGGAAGGATATGAAGCCGGCCAGATACGCAGGGAAAATTTTTTGGTCAGGCCAAAGCTTATCAAAGCATTACCTCCTGATAAAGCAACAAGAGAAGTGAAGATCCTTTTGGGTGGAGAAAAAATTTCTGTCAGGGTTGAATATCCCAATACTATTTTAAGATCTGCAAAAATGCAGGGCATCTCCCTGCCTTATAGCTGCGAAGTTGGAAGCTGTGGTAATTGCGCAGCCAAATGTATTAAAGGAAAAATCTGGCATTCTTATAATGAGGTACTTACAGAAGAAGAATTGCAAACTGGTTTGGTGCTTACCTGCGTGGCACATCCGGTAGGAAATGACGTGGAGATCAGTTTTGAATAATTACCTGTTCAGTTCCCTGCTTCTTAACTGGAGCCAGATGCTAATCATTATAAAAATCAGTATGAATAATTCTACTCTCATAGTCAGGAATGTTTACATATTGGATGGGCTTTAAGGTTCCTGGTTAAACACCAGTTTGTTAAAATCTTCCTCCTGTTTACCATTAACGGGTAGCTGGCTGATTTATAATTGCTTTGGTTGTCCATTTTATACAGGTAATCAGGTCTTCATTCACATATTATCTACAAATTTGCCTCCTCCCCGGATAGGGATAAATATGGATTAAAATTTGCGGTAGCATCCCGGCTGGCCTATGCAGAAAATTTACCGTATACTGCGCAATAATAAAGAGCTGGGACCATTCGAACTGGACGAATTGGTTCATCTGCCTGTGCAACCTACCGATCTGGTTTGGCAGGATGGCAAAAGTGCTGCATGGTTGTATCCTTCGGAGATCGATACGTTAAAAACTTATTCCGCTTTTGCGCCTGACCCTGCTTCATCAGTTAAGGCTTCGGCTCCTGTAATCCCAATGATTCAACAACCGGTATCTGAATTGGAACCTGTTGATGAAGAAATGCTGACTTCGGAAAAACTTGAAAAGAAAGCAGAAGAGATCTTTCAACGTGTTCAGGCGTATTCAGCAGAAAACAAAGAACCTCAGGCAGAGATAAAGTACGCCCGGTCATTAGAGGATCTTAAGTATGAATATGCCGACTGGCTTCATAAAAAGAAAATCAAAAAAAGGTTTGTGATTTCTCCCCAGCTGAAGCTTATTGCCCTGTCAATATTCATTATGGTAATAACCGGAGTTTTACTGCTGGGAAATAAAGAAGAACCTGCCAGGATTGAAAACATATCAACGGTAAGTAAACCTTCAGAAACTGACAACACTGCACAGAAGCCGAAAAAAAATCTCCAACCTGCGGGTGCTGCTCTTCCAGTGCCGGCTACACAAAAAGAGTCCACTTCGTCTGTTGATGCATTTATAGATTCTGTTCGAAGGGTATTGGCACAACATGAAAAACTGAGGAATAGTGTTCAGATAAATTACAGGCCCAGTCAAATCCCGGTAAAGATCAGGGAAGAATCGCTGCCGGTGCAGGATACAATTATTTCCGAAAAGCCTGTTCCTGCTGATGTAAAATTACTGGATATGCATGCCCGTTATGTGTCAGCCAAAAATGGCAGGAACCTTGAATCAGTTGAGGTTTCCATTCAAAATAACAGTGATAATTTTTTGAAGGCGGTATCGGTAGATGTGTTTTATTATAAAAAAGGAGAGAAGCTGTTTGATAAAAGAACCTTGTATTTCAATAATATTCAACCCGGAAATACCTATACCTTATCTGTTCCTGCAAACAAAAAAGCATTGGAGGCCCGGTTCAAACTGGGCACAGTTAACTGGAATAATTAAATGATTTGCTGGTATAAATAAACCCGCCGCTTCTGAAACAGAAAACGACGGGCATTGGTTATAGCACTGCTAGTTTACATGGTAATTATTGTTGCACCACAAGTTTTTCTGTATTCACAACTTTATTGGCATTGTCAACAACCCTGATCATATAATTTCCCGCCGTTATCAATGAAGGAAGCCTTAGTTCCTGCACTTGTATTTTATTATTGACGGTTACTTCCTGCTGGCTTATCTGTTTACC
>CBIHLW010000460.1:0-2777 GCA_966210755.1 uncultured bacterium | reverse complement strand
GAAGTGATGCACCAGATCACCAAGCTCAATCCAAAACCAGGCGGAAATGTTGGTGAAGTGAATAAGGCAGAAAGTTATGTTGTTCCCGATTTTTTCATTTTTAATAATGCCGGCAAGCTGGAGCTGACGCTGAATTCTAAAAATGCTCCAGAACTCAGGATCAGTGAGGGCTACCGCGATATGTTAAAAGAGTATGACCGCGGAGCAAAAAAAGACCGCAGGCAGAAAGAAGCGGTACTGTTTATCAAACAGAAAATAGATGCGGCCAAATGGTTCATTGATGCCATTAAGCAGAGGCAGCATACCCTGCTGAGCACCATGACCGCCATCATGAATCACCAGTATGATTTCTTTATCACCGGAGATGAGACCTCGCTCAAACCAATGATCCTGAAAGACATTGCTGAAAAAACAGGGTTGGATATTTCTACCGTAAGCCGGGTGGCTAACAGTAAATTTGTACAAACGGAATTTGGAACATACCGTCTTAAATTTTTCTTCAGTGAATCGCTAACCACAGATACCGGAGAAGAAGTTTCAACCAGGGAAGTGAAAAAGATCCTCAGCGATCTGATTGAAGGAGAAAGCAAGAAAAAACCCCTGAGCGATGAGCGGCTGACTGAACTACTCCAGGAAAGAAGTTATAATATAGCACGCCGCACCGTAGCCAAGTACAGGGAACAGCTGAACATTCCTGTGGCAAGGCTGAGGAAGGAATTGTAATCGTGAATCGTGAGTAGGGAATCATGAATGAAAGATTCAACATATTTTGATGTTAGGTATTACTGACAATTTAATTTACGGTTGACGATTCACCATTCACGATCATTAACTTTGCCCAATGGAACTAACTGCAGGTAGGGTGGAAAGGGCAAATGAACAACACGGGGCGCCGGTAAAGATCGCGGCAAAATTCTTTTCCTATCTCTTTCATCCCATTTTTATTCCTGTTTTCATTGGATGGTTTGTAATTTTTGAATTGCGACTATTTCATGCATCCACTTCATGGGACCGCACCAAGCTGCTGATCATGTTTGTGATGTACTATACATTTTTTCCCCTGGTAGTGACGCTGTTATTAAAAGCCCTGAATTTTATTGAATCCATTCATTTAAAAAATCAAAAAGACCGCATCATACCCTATGTGATCTGTGAAATATTTTATTTCTGGGGCTGGTATGTATTCAAAAACATGGGCAATACGCCACGGGAAGTAATTATGCTGAGCCTGGGTATTTTTCTTGCTTCAAGTCTTGGTTTGATACTGAATGCTTATATGAAGATCAGCATGCATGCGATTGCTGTAGGCGTGTTGTCTGCATTTGTTGTAATGGCGGGTATGATGACAGGCATGTCGTTCGGGGTTTATATTTCCATTGCTTTTCTCATTGCCGGGATTACACTTACTGCAAGATTCATAGATTCTGATCATACCGGAAGGGAGATCTATTATGGATTCTTCTGTGGTGCCCTCATGCTCATCACAGCTTATTTCTTTTCCTGATCCATGCAGATAATAAAGTGCTGTAGAAGTTGGCCTTAAAGCTAATGACCTTAAACTATTACATTTGTTTCAAATGAATGGTTATGGGATTCATCATTAAAGTAATTGTAACCGGACTGGCTGTTTTTGTAGCCGATTATTTCCTGGATGGAGTCAACATCAACAACGACTGGACAACGGTGATCATTGTTGCGCTGGTGCTTGCCTTACTGAATACATTCATTAAACCCATTCTGGTTATTCTTACCATACCTGTTACCATAGTCACGCTTGGTTTATTCCTGCTCATCATCAATGCGCTCATGGTGATCTGGGCCGATAAACTGATTGAAGGCTTTACAGTTGACGGCTGGTGGGCTGCTTTATTATTCAGTTTAATTGTTTCTATTGTGAGTGCTATCTTAAATAGTTTTGCGAAGGATTGAATTCAACATTCAAAATTCAACATCGTGCCTGTCATGGCACCCGTCAGGATTTTAAATTTTAAATGGTGCTTTTTTACTTTATCGTACCAACACCAATTTTTCAATAACTCAAAGAAGGTCTATTTTGCAAGCAATTGATTCTAGCCTGATCAATTCTTTAATCATGGACTTCAATAGTAATATAGCTGACAATAATTTGCTGGTTGAAATTTATAAAAACCTTTTATGGCCGCGTCTTATCGAAGAAAAGATGCTCGTTCTGCTCAGGCAGGGCCGTATCTCCAAATGGTTCAGTGGCATTGGACAGGAAGCGATTTCCGTGGGGGCCACCATGGCCCTGCAACAGGATGAATGGATCATGCCACTTCACCGTAACCTTGGAGTTTTTACTTCACGCAACATGCCCCTGCACAAACTTTTCAAGCAATGGCAGGGCGCACAGGATGGATACAGCAAAGGCAGGGAAAGAAGTTTTCATTTCGGATCTAAAGAACATCATATCTGTGGTATGATCTCTCATCTGGGGCCCCAGCTGGCCATTGCCGATGGGGTGGCACTTGCCTATAAACTCAGAAAAGAAAACAAGGTATCGCTTGCATTTACAGGTGATGGAGGAACCAGCGAAGGTGATTTTCATGAAGCATTGAATGTGGCTGCGGTCTGGGATCTTCCCGTAATATTTATTATTGAGAATAATGGTTATGGATTAAGTACTCCGGTAAATGAACAGTTTCGATGTGCACAACTGGCCGACCGTGCCAAAGGTTATGGAATGGAAAGCGTAGTAATTGATGGAAATAATGTGCTTACAGTTTATGATACGATCAAAGGCGTGCGCGAATGGTGCA
>CBIHLW010000459.1:0-2788 GCA_966210755.1 uncultured bacterium | reverse complement strand
CACTACCTGATGATTCAATTCCGATCTTCCGTTCATGGGTCTTGATCTCCTGTTTGAGGTCATGAACATTGATCAGCTGGATGTGAAACTGATTGTCGAAGTGCTCCACTTCTTTTAACTGGTCCTTAGAGAGATTTTTACGGCAGATTTCCTGGAGAGACTTTTTGGATAACTGGAGTTCTTCACGGTAATTACGAAGGATCTGGCGCCATTCCTGGCATTCGGCTGAAAGCTGTGAGAGATCTGTCTGAACCATGGGATGAAGTTTTAAAGGTTAAAAATGCTGATTCCTCTTCTATTTCCCTGGGTGTAGGATGGTATATTAAATTTAAAACTCTTTATGGAGAAAATAACCAGATTTTTATCAACCGAATTCCTTAAATTAATCATACTCCAACCATTTATATTTGCGTACTTGTGATCACTCAAAATACCATACAACAAATCCTTGCCCGCATTGATATCCTTGATGTTGTAGGCGGATTTGTAAGACTTAAAAAAAGGGGTTCCAATTATCTTGGACTTTGTCCATTTCACAATGAGAAAACGCCTTCATTTACGGTTTCACCTGCAAAGGAAATATTTAAATGTTTTGGTTGTGGAAAAAGCGGAAACACCATTAGTTTTATCATGGAGCATGAGAAGCTTTCATACGTGGAAGCTTTAAGATGGCTGGCCGCTAAATACAATATTGAAATTGAAGAAACCGAATCTTCCCCTGAACAAAAAATACAGCAACAAACATCAGAGAGCCTCTTCATCATAAATCAGTTTGCACAACAGTTTTATGCGGATAATTTATTTGAAACGGAAGATGGACAGAACATAGGACTGAGTTATTTAAAAGAACGTGGGTTTACTGAAGAAGTTATCCGCAAATTTGGACTGGGCTATGCACCAAACACTAAAGATACACTGGCCAGAAAAGCCATTGCCCTGCAATACAATTCTGAACTGCTTCAAAAAGCAGGTCTGGTAGTAAACCGTAACGAACAACTGGTTGACAATTACAGGGACCGCATCATCTTTCCGGTACACAACAACAGCGGCAAAGTAATTGGATTTGGAGCGAGGCTTATCAAATCAAATGATAAGGCTCCCAAGTACATCAATACCCCGGAGAATGAATTGTATATAAAAAGCAGGATCCTTTACGGAACTTATTTTGCCCGTCATGCCATTGATAAAGCAGATGAATGTTTGCTGGTTGAAGGATATACGGATGTGATCTCACTTAACCAGTCGGGTATAGAAAACGTGGTGGCCAGTGGCGGCACCTCACTTACACAGGACCAGTTAAGACTCATAAAAAAATATACAAAAAACCTCACCATCATTTACGATGGTGATGCAGCCGGCGTAAAGGCGGCACTGAGAGGTCTTGACATGGCCCTTGAGGAAAGCCTTCAGGTAAAGCTGGTGCTGATACCTGATAAGGAAGATCCTGACAGCTATGTACGTAAACTGGGTGCCAATGAGTTCCGGAATTTTATACTTCAGAACAAAAAAGATTTTATTCTTTTCAAACTTGAAGTATCACTGAAAGAGGCAGGTGAGGATGCCAACCGGAAATCTGAAGTAGTGAACCAGGTGGCGGAAACCATTTCTAAAATTGATAAAACTGAAGACTTTACCAAACAGCAGGATTATATACGGCAGTGTTCACAGCTCCTGAACATTGACGAAAACGGCTTAACAAGCCTCGTAAATAAATTCATCAGGAACAGGATCTCCCTCCAGGAAAATAAAATGCCTTTTGAGGAAGCAAAGTATCACGAAGAAAATGCAAAGAAGGCAGAAGAGAATGATTTTGACGACCAGACCTTCAGTTTACTTTACCGCGACGACCTTCAGGAAAGGGAGATAGCCAGGATCTTACTTGAATACGGACACCGGAAGTGGGACGGCGAGCACCTCATATCTGAACATGTGATCTCGGAATTACCTGAAGATGATCTCATAGATAATAAAATTGTTTTGAAACTGATAGAGGATTATAAAGCAACGCTTGCTGCTAAGATCACCCCTGATAAGAATCATTTCCTTTATCACCCCGATAATGCACTCAGCACGCTGGCGGTTTCACTGCTTCATTTTCCTTATGAGGAAAGCACCCACTGGAAAAGAGAATTAAGCCAGTCCACCGGTTATCAGAAATCTCTTTTTGAACAGGACTATAAGAGTTTTCTATCCACAACTAAAAAAGAAAATGAATCCATGCTGATGAGTTATCTCAAAATGGGGAGGGATAATACACTGGAAGAAGTGGAATCGGCGGTAAATTATCTTAAGCTCAGAAAGATCAAAAGACTCCTACTTCAAAACCATGCAGACCTTGAAAAAGCGGAACCATCCGAGCAGCCCAACCTGCTTATGACCCACCAGCACCTGAAAAAAATGGAAATGGACCTTACCAAAAAACTAGGAACGGTTGTTATCAGGTGATCATTTTTCAAAAACCACTTCATCAGGTGTTACGCCCAGTGAAATAAGGGTTTCATTGATCTGAGCTGTCATAGCATCGGGACCGCAGATATAGAAATGTTTTTTGAGGTCCTTTATATTTTCATTCAGAAACTCTTTATTTATAAATCGCCGGTCATAACCCGGAATGGGTTCGTCTGTCAGCGTAAAGATCACATTGTGCTTACCCAAAATGCTCACCAGTTCTTCTTCATAAATAATATCCTCCCTGCCACGGTTGGAAAAAAATAGTGTATTGCCGGCGGCTTCATTTTTCCTTTTAAGTTGTCTGAGTATGGCCATAAATGGTGTGATGCCGGCACCG
>CBIHLW010000458.1:0-2804 GCA_966210755.1 uncultured bacterium | reverse complement strand
CAGCACCGGACTTAAATTTACATACCTGTCCTTTTTCCCTTTGTCATTTTCAATATGTATTTGCATCCTGTTGCTATCTATGTTTGCCAGCTTCAATTTAGTGAGTTCGCTAACCCTCAGCCCGGCACTGTAAACAGTGAACAGCATGGCCTTGTGTTTTTTATTTTTCAATGAATTGAAAAGTCTCGACAATTCCGTTTCATTTAGAAGTTTCGGCAAAAGCATCGGTTTTTTAGGCCTTGGAATTTCAAAGAAAAAACGATCCTTTTTTAATACCTGTTCAAAATAAAATTTCAGGGCGTTCAGCCTTGAGTGTATGGTGTTTTCGGAAATGCCTTTTCCCAGACAATAAGCCAGGTAACGCTTTACCTGTTCCGGTTCAAGGTCCTGAACATTGTTCTGGCGAAGCAAATAAAGCAATTGCGAGAATTCATTGGTATACGTGCGGATAGTGGAATGGCTGTATCCTTTCAGCCTGAGATGTTCTGCTAACCGTTCCAATTCTTTGAGGTTGTTCTGATTGCCAATTACCTCACCGGATCTGTTTCTGCCCTTAACCCGCTTTCCTGTTTTTTGCCTTTGTTTTCTTTCAGTCAATTGTATTTTTAACGGAGCCATATCCACCACTGCCAGTCCTTCTGTTTTACATACCAGCAAATCAATGTTCTCTTTCTTTACTTCAAAATGCCAGAGTTTTAGAGAGGTGCTCCATTTTGCCCCTGGAAATTGCCTGATTATTTTTTCCAATTCCGGATTGTTTAAGGAGTCGGCAAACAATCGTTCATTACCATCAACCATTTGAATGAAGGGTCTTAAATGGATTGCCATGAACTAATTTATGTAGACCCTTCCTTATTTCCATGGGGAAAACCTCATGAAATCTTAACTAAATCCTCCTTATTTTATGTGCTAAATTTGCCACACTGCAGGCCGTACTATCGTTCCGGCTTAAGTCGGGAAGGAAAGTCCGGACAGCACAGAGCAACGCATCCCGATAACATCGGGACCCCCGGTTAACACCGGGGCGAGATAGTGCCACAGAAAATAACTATCCCGCATATGCGGGACAAAGGTGAAAATGTGAGGTAAGAGCTCACAGTTTCCTGCTGCAAGGCAGGATCCGGGTAAACCTTGCGTGCTGAAATGCCAAATATATCCCGCATTCCGGGCTGCTCGTCCGGTTTCGTTGAAAAACGGAAGGCGGGAGTGGGTAGGCAGACAGAGGTGGCCAGTAATGACCATCCCAGATAAATGATAGTAGTCCCGCATTTGCGGGAAACAGAATCCGGCTTACAGGCCTGCATTTTTTTTATACCCCCTTCAGGGGGACAGGGGGTACATCCCTGCCACCTCCATCATCCAGGCTATGCCCAGGTGTACAATCAGCCCTCCATAAATGGAACGGGTGTGATAAGTAATGATGCCTAATATCAGCCCACCGAAAAAAGAACTGATGCATTCTCCAAGGGGCTTGCCAAAATGAATGGTGCAATAGAACAGGGCCATGGGAAGTATGGCGTCCCTGCCGGCAAATTTTATAAAGGCCAGCACCAGAAATCCACGGAAGAAAAGTTCAATGCCAATAAAATCACTGCCATAACTCAGCTCATACAATAATTTATAAAAACCGGAATCATGCTGCTCCGACAGGTATAATACATTTTTTAATTTCGGATACACGGCAAGAAAATCCTGCTGGGTGGAAGCTGCAGCTATCAATGGCACCATAATCAATAACATCCATAAATAAGGACCAGGCCTGAATTGTTTCAATAATGTTCCATAAAATGGTTGGTGCCTGTCAAATATCCTCCAGGTGATCCACAAAAGAAAAATGATGACCAGCAGTTTGAATGGCCAGTACACTTCCTGGTTCCAGTAACTGTTGGCGAGAACATCCTCAGTAAAAATAAAATGTACATTGTACGACATCTTCCAGGCAAATATGCCGGGGGCAATGAGAAACAGGGAAATAAAACCGGGTTTTTTAAAATAATCAGCCTTCTTCAATAATACCCCTGCTATATAGGCAAACGAAAATACAACTATGAAAACCAGATACCAGCTGATAAATTGTTGCCAGTCGGTATAGGTGCTGATGCGCCGGTTGAGGCCATGATAATAATTGATGAAAATACAAAGGGCAATAAAAAAACAGCAAAGTGCCAACAAAGTTTTGTCTGCTTCCCTGAAATAGTTCCTTATAAAACCCAATATTGTTTTCATCCTAACAAAAACATGCAATTTATCTTAACAACCGGCTTTATTCCAAGCTTTAAAAAAAATACCGCATCAGGCAACGCTTTTTCCGGAATCTTTGTCAAAGACCAAAACCAGCTCAATGAGATATATTTTCATCTTCATTATCACCTGCCTGGCAGCCTGTGAACCTTCCGGGTACGAAACCGGAAAGGTGGAGGGATATGTTCCTGTTTATGCTTCAGCTCAGGCTTCAACCATGATAAATGTTGAAGCGCCAAAACCTACTGCCAGTGCGGGTAAGATCTATGCTTACAACCAGTACCTCTTCCAGGTGGAGCAGGGAAAGGGCATACATATCATGGACAACAGCGATCCGCAGCAAGCCGAAAAGATCTCTTTTCTGAGTATCCCGCTTTGCAGTGAACTGGCCATTAAATCAAATTTTCTGTATACCAATAATCTCGATGACCTGCTGGTGTTCAATATTTCAAATATTCAATCTCCACAGCTTGTGAGCAGGATGGAAGGTGCCTTTCCAAACGAAGGACAGCAATACCCGCCCATGTCAAATGTATATTTTGAATGTGTGGACCCTTCAAAAG
>CBIHLW010000457.1:0-2806 GCA_966210755.1 uncultured bacterium | reverse complement strand
GAATCATAAGGTGAGGCAGGTGGCGATGAAAGCCGGATTTCAGAAAAACCCCACTTCCTCATTGAACGAGATCCAGTATTGCCAGTGATCATTGAGCATAGTGTCCTTGACAGGGAATTCCCTTTTCTTCATTGCGGATGAATCAGGAAAATAAGATAACCTTTCGCCAATATTTAATTTGGACTTGTCGATGTAGGTATCGCGGACAGATATTCTGATGGAACTGTCCTTATATACATCCAGCCTGTAAATGAAACGATTTCCAAGTTGCCTGAAGTACCGGTTCACCTTTACCGCAGCTTCATGCGGAAGGTCTTTATTCAGTGCTGAAGTATCGCTGGTGTAAACAATTTTGAAGGCGTTGTTCTTTTGAATCTCTTCCCTGTATGATGGAAAGTTGCGGATAAGAACAGCACAGAGGCTGTCATATATTGGAAGCTTTTCAATAACCTGCTGGTCGAAGGGATGATCCTGGTATTGCTGTTTCACTTCTTTGGAATCGCAGCCGGCAAACAGGCATATCAGGATGATACCAGAAAATCTTATCATAATGAATCTTTCAATCTTTAAAGGTGTTATCATTAAAATGACAAAAATACAAATGGGTTACTTCACTTTTATTTTACCCTCACCATTGCCGAAATTCCTTCTGCCCATTTCAAAATTCCCGGATGAATATTTTCCAACCTTTGCAAAATCACATCCGTTTTTAACTGACCTTCTTTTTCTGTAAATGCTTTTCTTACGGCATGCAGAAATTCAAAACCTCTCTGTTCATAAATCTCGGCCGCTTTTAATGTGATCACTGAATTATACCATGCTTCTGTAGGCGGATGTTCCGAACTACGGAAGTTTTCATATTCCCCAAATGTTGAATGAACAGGTCTTATTCCATCCACATTAGCTGCGAGCACCGGCATTACTTTAAGGTCCATTCTTTCCGGAGTGGAACGTAAAAAAGCATAGGCCAGGTAATCAGCCATCAATTCAGCGAATAAGTTTACATAATAGTTGATGCCAAAAGCATGTGCATAGGCATGCGCTACTTCATGAAGTCCTACGAAATCGATCAATACTTTACCACCCTGTTCAAAATCCAGTCCGGCATTATGTAAAGTCTGTACTGTTGTTTGCTGAACAGAATCTTTCAAAATTATCCAGCTGTCATACAGAGGGCCATTGATTGCACCTGGCATGATAGCTACATATTTAGCGGCAGGAAATTTTACATTGCTTCGTTTGCATGTACCTGGACGCATGCAGGGAAGTCCATAGGGCCGGTCCATTATACCATTCCAGTCTTTTGTATTCAAAGCAGCCAGGCTAAATTCGATCTTTACATCAAGCGAGTCTTCAAATAATTTGGCCGCTCTTTCCAGCAAAGATTTTAATTCCTGGGCTCTCGTTTCCTGACCTGGTGAATAATAAGCCGTGATCTTTCCCGGAATAGATTGAAGATTTAAATTCTTTACATCTTCAATGCAATAGGTATCCTGGCTATAAGCAGGTAAAGAATTCAGTTGTAAAAATGCGAAGCAGATTATTAAAACTTTCAGAAGCTGTCTTTGAAACAAAATCAGAGCAGGCATACTTTTAATTTATAGTAATCTAAGCTAATATTCCGGTATAAGGAACCAGTTAAAAGACAGATGTTTAGCCAACTGCTTCATTGCTTAATGTTTATTGCGGCAGGAAGTTATTCCTGCAGTTGAATGGTCATTACCTGTGGTGTCGGATGAATGAAGATGAAAAATATAAAATAATCATTCAATAAAATGCCAGCATACACCCGCCATGTCTATCAGGTTAACTTCTTTGCCGTAGGGCTGTTGTATTGGAGCAGCGATACGGATCCCAAATTTCTCCACAAGGTTTTTATTGGTCAGTTCTTTATAAAATCCATCAGCACTTTCAATTTTTACGCTGATCATGAAATTTTCAGCAAAGGCTTTGTCGTTGTATTTCTGTAAAATGAACCTGCATCCGTCTTTTTCAAAGCCAGCCATATCACCGGCATCCCAGGTGATGTTAAAACCAAGTTCCCGGAATAATTCTTTGGCACCTTCATAATTGGAACCGGAGGGAACAAAGGGTTCAAGGGAGAGAAATTTCATGGTAATTATTTTTAGTAAATGATTTGATTGCTACTTTATGAAAGTTAAGTATAGATGAATTCATATGGGGGAATCAATTTTCTTAGTTTTTACATCTTCATAAATTCAACGCTATTCCCATATTTACGCCGATCGTACTCATATCCACCGGGTAAATTACATTTCCGCTGCCCCCGGTAGAATTACCACCCCAGGATTTTGATAGTTCCTGATAAACATTTTTAAATGTAGGCTTTGCATACCAGTACTCTCCATTCAGTAGCCAGGAAAGTTTTTTTGTGAAAGCGAATTCAAGTCCGGCAGCTAAACAGGTTGAAACACAGTAGGAACTAGCCTTTTCTCTTTTGAACTCGGAATATCCCGAATAGGGAGATTTAGCCGTTCCGGTCCAGTGAATCTCCGGCAGGGTGGCAAGGGCTATTCCGGTAAGGATCCTGCTATTAAAGGCTAGTTTTGGAGAAATGGATCTGCCAAAGTAGCCACCGGTCATGATGGCCTTTAGTGACCAGTTAATTTCTTTTTTTGTCCAGGCAAAAGCAGGGATCTGTGTGTTTTCCTGATCAACCAGTACACTTGCTGTATCAATTTTGTTTTGTCTCCACCTGAGTGTTGCTGCAAAACCAAAGTTTCCTTTGTTGTTCCTATGCACATATAACAGATCAGCTCCTATACCTCTTTTAGCATATCCCAGC
>CBIHLW010000456.1:0-2811 GCA_966210755.1 uncultured bacterium | reverse complement strand
GAAAAGACCACAACCTCCAAGACATTGTCATCCCGCAGGGACCTGAGCGTCGAATGTAAACAATCAATGAAGGACAACCGCCATCATGACCTTGTTATCCCGCAGGGTCTTAGCCCTTGGAACCAAAGTGCAATTCTCTATCTTCTCCCCACGAAGATTTTGAGTGAAGCGATAAATCAATTGCCTACCAGCCGGCTCATGGCTTCATCCGGAAAATAAATTTCAAGCCGTAAAATCAACACCCGGGGCATGAAATTCGCGGCATATTATCGATGACATCCAAAAGAAAAAAAACTGGTTCAGGCGTTATGAACCCGGAGACAAAGAAAGCCGGGTCTTCCTATGGTTACCCCTCGCTGTTCGCGTAGCCATAGTTGTGGTACTTGTTATTTTATTTCTCGTGTTTTACCTGGTATTCAGGAAATGAACGATCTATGAGAAAGTAAGTACCTTGTAATGAATTATTACCACCCCCTTTAATTTTACAAGCCTTTCACTCCGCTTCAAAACTTTGATCCCTGCCCTCACTGTTAGTGAATATTAGCGTTTATGTTAACCATTAAAACTTATTCCCATGATGCATTATGCGCCTTCAAGGAATACCAGTCTTTCGCGGGCTTTGCTGGCTGGTTTAGCCTGTGGCATCCTTGCCGCTATTCTGAATTTGCTCTACTCTTATTTTTACCGGAAGGCCACTACGTTCACGGATACCGGCATGTTTGAGCCGCTGCTGATTTTCATCGGCTTCCCCCTTTTATTTTTAGTGGTGGCGGTGATCTATTATGAAATGGTGGAGTTCATTAAAAAGGGTGGCCTGATCTTCACGGTCCTGTTCGTATTGATTATGGCGGTGGGAATTATTTCGAGCATCACCCAGTATGGGAGGGGAATGGAAGGTTTTTTATTGGGGATTATTCTGATCACCGGAATAATGATGGCCTTCCTGCTTCCTTATCTGGCTACTCATGCAAAGATCTTTATGGATAAGGAAGAGTTTACCGAAAGTACCGAGACCTGAAAGGCAGGAACTGCCGCGATTTTTAGTATAAAATGATGAAGCTCCGGATTTACCCGGAGCCTCACCTATATTCTTCCTTTCCCGCGTCATTGGCCCTGGTGGGAAACCCGGTTATGCGCGCAGTGCTAATTCAAGACAAGCCCTCGCAGGAGAAAATAATAATGATCAGGTATTCCCAACCTGAAGGCTTCATCAATAAAAGAATTGTTCTTTCACAATTTTACCATTCTTTACCTCGTATACTGCAATTTCATCCATTTTCATTCTTCCCTGTCCCTTCATGGTTACATCCATTCCCATTACCACTGAAAAATGCGTTCCCGCTACCTGGGGCTTATTGGAATAGCCGCCATGAACTTCTTCGGTCATTTCTTCAAACTTTTTTCCTTTTTGCCTGATGGCATCAATACCCTCCACAGTTTGTAATCCAGGAGAATTTGCGGGTTCAATACTCACTGCATTGTCTGCAAACAATTCAGATTGGATCAGATCCCACTGGCCTGACTGAGCCAGTTCGTGAAAACGGTTGGCCACATCCTGGGTGGTCATAACGGCTTCCTGAGTTGCCATAAAATAAAATTTTATTGGTGAAAAAATGGGAAGAGAAGTTACGGTAAATTATGAAGCTGAAAAATAGGTTTTTGATGAATGGATAGTTCATTGTTCAGGTATTGATGCATCGCTTCTCCAGGTGTTAGAAGCCGGATCGATCCAATCCAGATAATTGTTTTTTGAGATAATGGCAAAAGAAGCATTGGGATAGGCAGTGGAAAATGCGGCCGGCAACTTTGTTTTTTTGGTTGGTGAATATTTGAATCCGTATGCAGAAAGCTGACCATTCTCCCATTCAATAAGGTCTATTTCCTGTTGATTGTAATTTCTCCAGAAAAAATACTGAACATTCTTTCCATCGTAGGAGTTTCGTTTGATGCGAAGGAACAAAAAATGGTAATGGATGAACTAAAAAAAGCGATTCTATGAGCAGCGAAAGCATTGATTTGTTCAGCGTTTAGTTGTACAAATTCCAATCGTCTTCAAATTCATCCCTCTTAAACAACTTGACCCAATGGTGGAAATATTCTTTAATTAATTCCAATGCATCGTCTATTTCAGATCTGTGTGAAATATCAGCTTCGCCCGAAATAACCGCAAAGTCTATTTGCTCCATCATTTGCCGGCAGTTGAACCTGATGATGGAAGCGTTTTCCATTTTGAGCATATAGATGGTATTGGCTGAAGCGCTCACGATCTTAGGAGCAATCATAGAGGCGTTCTTCAGGATCATTTGCCTGGCAGAAGGATCAGGGTCCTCCTCCTTGCAGGGCAGGGTATCGGTAAGAGCTAGTTCTTGAGGGTCAATATGCGAATGTTGAAACTCTATAACGAGATTATGGATTGTACGAATATCTGCAATATGTTTTTCACCTGTTTTTTCATCAAGTAAAGACGCTTCATGCCAATCTGATGGATACTTGTTTTTCCACATTCGATGCCATTCTGTTTCGGCCTCCCACCAAATATCACAATCAGTTTTGCTTGTATGTGCCCAATGCCAAATTTTTTGAGTTCCACATTTGGCAACAACGGGTTTCAAACAACAACAACACAATCCTTGAAGTTGCGGTTGAGCCTCGATGCGATTATTATCTATTAAAGCAAAGTGCATATATCTATTTTCTCACGGCGCTCTCCACTTCTGGCATTATTATCAGGAAGTCGGTTCATTCCATTTCTTTTCAGAACGCTATATACGCCAGCTTGAGAAACCTTGATGCCATGGTACACTGTGAGGA
>CBIHLW010000455.1:0-2826 GCA_966210755.1 uncultured bacterium | reverse complement strand
ATCAATACACTCGGACCAAGAAATCCTATTGGGTTACTTAACCAGAGGGAGGACAAAAGTGATGTGAGCCGTTTCATCGGGAACCTTGCTTTAGACTACAGCCTGCATTTTTTGCCCGACCTGCATGCAAACCTTAATCTTGGTTATGATAAAAGCCATGGAGAGGGAACCATTTTTGTACCTGCCACCGCGGCTTCACAATTTTCGAGAGGCGGTAGCAACAATATGTATGAGCAGGATAAAACGAACAAACTTTTTGAATCTTTCCTGAGCTACAATAAAGAAATTTCATCCATCAGGAGCCGCATAGATGCTGTTGCGGGTTATTCTTATCAGGATTGGGAAAGGATAGAGCCATCTTTCCCTGACAGAAGAGCAAATGGAACTGTTTTTGAGCCGGCCAGTACCGACTTCCAGACACAGAATACACTTCTTTCATTTTATGGCCGTGTGAATTATTCTTACATGAGCAAATACCTTCTAACGGCAACCATGCGCCGGGATGGTAGTTCAAGGTTCAGCGAAGAAAACCGGTGGGGTAATTTTCCTTCGGTAGCCGTTGCATGGAATCTGAAAGAAGAAAATTTCCTGAAGAACAGCAACACATTCTCTGAGATGAAGCTAAGGCTGGGATGGGGTATTACAGGCCAACAGGATATTTTTTCTGACTATGCATATCAACCCAACTTTTTCTATGGTGATAGTGCAGCCCAATACCAGTTTGGAAGCGGGTATGTAACTGTTGTACGTCCACAGGCATACGATGAGAACCTTAGATGGGAAGAAACCGAATCAAGAAATATTGGTCTTGATCTTGGTTTTATTGATAACCGCATTTCTGTTTCACTTGATTATTATGATAAGGATACCAAGGACCTGCTTGCGAGTGTTCCCGCTCCTGCAGGAACAAACTTCAGCAACGAGCTGTTGACCAATGTGGGTTCTATCAAGAACAGGGGTTTTGAATTTGGATTGAATACCGTTCCTGTAAGGAACCGGAATTTTACACTCGACCTTAATTACAACCTTACCTATATCATCCAGAATGAGATCACCAAACTGCAACTGGTAACTGATCCCACTTACCTTGGGGCAGACGTGGGCGGTATTGGATTAAACGGTACTGTACAGAAACATTCTGTTGGCTACAGGCCCAACACATTCTTCCTGTGGAAACAGGTATATGATACCGATGGCAATCCAATTGAGGGATTGTATGATGATAAGAACAGGGATGGCGTGATCAATGAGCTTGATAAATACTGGGTACAAAATCCGGAACCAAAAGTTTTCATGGGCTTCTCTGCCAACGCTTCATTTAGTAAGTTCAATGCAGGATTCAGCATGAGAGCCAATTTCGGCAACTACATGTACAATAACGTGAACTCAGGAAATGCTGTTTGGGAAGGTGGTGTGTCAACCGGGCAGAATTATCTGGCCAATGCACCAAGGGAGATCCTGAATTCGAATTTTACAAGAAGACAGTCCTGGTCCGATTACTGGCTGGAAAATGCTTCTTTCGTACGTATGGACAACTTATTCCTTAATTATAACGTAGGTAAAATAAGAAATGGCAGGGTGAACATGCGCCTGAGCTTTAATGTTCAGAATGTATTCGTGATCACTGAATATTCAGGTCTTGATCCTGAATTAAGCGGTGGTATAGATGGCACCGTTTATCCACGTCCAAGAATGTATGCATTAGGCGTTAATCTTGATTTTTAAATTACTGAAATAAAATAAACTCATTTATATGAATAGGAAAATTGCTCTAATGGTGTTGTTGGCCGCCACCCTGGTAACATCCTGCACAAAGGATCTGAACAGGTCGCCCGAAGCCGCCCTCACCGCTGAAGCGCTTTACAAAACGGAAGCCGGTTATCGCAGCTCGCTTGCCAAGATTTACGGAGGCCTTGCTCTTACGGGTAATGCAGGCCCGGCAGGTAGTGGTGATCTTGGCGGTATCGATGAAGGGTTTTCTGATTATGTACGTAATTACTGGAACCTTCAGGAACTTCCAACGGATGAAGCAGTGATTGCCTGGAATGATGCCACCATCAAGGATTTTCATAACATGAGCTGGACGCCAACTGATGCTTTTATCAGGGCTTTTTACAGCCGTATTTTTTATCAGATCACCCTGGCCAATGCGTTTATCCGTGAATCGGATGAGGCAAAAGTTGCGGAAAGAGGGATCAGTGGCGCTGATGCAGATAAAATTAAAAACTACAGGGCTGAAGCCAGATTTCTAAGGGCTTTAAGTTACTGGCATGCACTGGATCTTTTTGGCAATCCAACTTTCGTTACCGAACAGGATCCTATTGGAGCTTTCCTTCCGCAGCAGACAACAAGACCCGAATTGTTTTCTTACATAGAGACTGAATTGCTTGAACTGGAAACGCTTTTGCCAGATCCGAAACAAAATGAATATCCACGTGCGGACAAAGCTGCTGTGTGGATGCTGCTTGCTAATTTATACCTCAATGCGCAGGTGTACACAGGTGATGCCAGATACACAGATGCAGCTACTTATGCATCGAAAGTAATTGCCGCCCCTTATAACCTCCAGTCAAACTATCAACACCTGTTTCTTGCAGATAATCATTCTTCACCTGAATTTATTTTTAGTGTGGCTTATGATGGTAAAAGAACACAAACATTTGGTGGCACCACTTATCTTGTTCATGCGCCTGTTGGTGGTGATATGTCGCCCACTGACTTTGGTGTTGATGGAGGATGGGGTGGATTAAGAACAACAAAAGCCCTGGTTCAGAAATTTGACGATCCTTCTGGTACAACCGATAAAAGAGCCCAGTTCCAGGTTGC
>CBIHLW010000454.1:0-2838 GCA_966210755.1 uncultured bacterium | reverse complement strand
TACATTGGAGGGAGTGATGGCAGCTTTAATGCTTATGGTCTTGAAAACGGAAACCGCATCTGGAGTTTTGCCGGATTGAAAGGACCGGTAGTTAGCAAGCCAGTTATACAGGATGGTAAAATCATATTTGGTGCATGGGACACTTATTTATACGCACTGGATAAATTAACCGGGTCACTGATCTGGAAATGGAATAATGGTAATTCAGTTATTAATTTTTCCCCGGCAGCCTGCATCCCGGTAATAGAAAATGATATCGTATATATTGTTGCGCCCGACCGTTATATGACAGCACTTGATCTGCAAACCGGACAAACTTTGTGGCGCACCAAAGAATCCACAGTAAGAGAGAGCATTGGAATTTCTGAAGATGGAAAATGGGTATATGGAAAAACCATGCAGGATACGGTGGTTGCTTTCAGCGCCAATAGAACAGCGCCCCAGGCAGTGTGGAAAATGCATGCAGGATATGGATATGAACATGCGCCTTCCATGCTGATCGAAAAAAATGGCGTATTGTATTTTGGTACAAGGAACGGAGTTGTTTATGCCATTGATCCTTCCACCCAAAAAATAGTTTGGAAATACAAGATCGACAATTCAATGGTGAATACGGTCAATGTTTTCCAGGCAGGAAAACTGATTGTATCAACCATGGATGGAAAGGTGAGCCTGCTGGAATCAAATTAAATCAGAGCGGGAGCGAGAGCGGAGAGCGCTCGCTCTCATCTTCTTCCTCTATTCACCAGCCACATAATAAGTGCTACTACAGCAACCACCAGGATAATTCCTACCCAGATACCCGCTTTAAAAATTCCCCCGATCACTTCGCATGAACTTAGGGTCATTGCTACTGCCATTGCAAAAAGCCATAATGTTGAATATTTCATGAGTTCGCCGTTTAATAATATTCATGCAAAAGCTTTGCCGTGTAATAAATGTTTGTGCCCTGTGGCTGCTGTTTTGAGAAGCAGCTCTGTTATAATTCAATTATTGAGGCTGATTTAACTGGAAAAGAAAAGGGAAAAATCTCTTTTGAAATATGGAAAAACCTCATTCAGCTCCGGCAATAATCACTTAATCTTGGACATGCTCGTAAAAACTTTTGGGAGTGCTGTTTATGGAGTGGAAGCGAGAACCATAACAGTTGAAGTAAACTGGATGGAGACCAATACCGGCTACCTGGTGGTTGGTTTGCCGGATAATGCCATTAAAGAAAGCATCCAAAGAATTGAAAGTGCCGTTAAAACGCTTGGGATGGAAATGATGCGTACCAGGATAGTAGTGAATCTTGCACCCGCCGATATCAAAAAAAGTGGAACGGCTTTCGATCTGCCGATAGCCATAGGCATTTTAGCAGCCACGGGCCAGATCGAACATCCGGAAAGCATAGAACAATACCATATCATGGGCGAGCTGAGCCTTGATGGCGAGATCAGGCCCATTAAAGGAGCGCTTCCTATTGCTATACAGGCAAGAAAAGAAGGTTTCAAAGGACTGATCGTTCCTTCAGCAAATGCAAAGGAAGCAGGTATGATCAATAACCTTTCCGTATATGGCGTTGACCATATTAAACAGGTAGTGGAATTTTTTGACAGCGGTGAAAAAAGCCTCCAGCCGGTTTTTGTAAATACAAGGGATGAATTTTTTAATTCTCAATGCGATTATGAAATTGATTTTGCCGACGTAAAAGGACAGGAAAATATCAAGAGGGCACTGGAGATCGCTGCTGCCGGTGGGCATAATGCCATTTTAATTGGTCCGCCGGGAGCAGGGAAGACCATGCTGGCGAAAAGACTTCCCACCATTCTGCCCCCGCTTAGTTTGCATGAAGCTTTGGAAACAACCAAGATCCATTCGGTTGCCGGAAAACTTCCCGAAAATTCAACATTGGTTTCGAGAAGGCCATTCAGGTCGCCGCATCACACCATTTCAGATGTGGCGCTAGTTGGAGGAGGTGGCATACCGCAACCAGGAGAGATCTCTTTGGCTCATAACGGAGTATTGTTTCTGGATGAATTACCGGAATTCAAAAGGACTGTTCTTGAAGTGATGCGACAGCCTATGGAAGAAAGAAGGGTTACCATTTCCAGGGCCAGGGTGGCTGTTGACTTTCCTGCTTCCTTTATGCTGATAGCTTCCATGAATCCATGTCCCTGCGGATTTTATAACCATCCCCAACGAGATTGTTCCTGTCCGCCGGGAGCTGTTCAGAAATACCTGAACAAGGTATCCGGACCTTTGCTTGACAGGATTGATCTGCATGTTGAAGTAACCCCTGTTGCCTTTAATGAATTGTCGAATACCCGGCCACAGGAAGGTTCTTCCTGCATACGCGACAGGGTAATAAAAGCAAGGGAGCTTCAGGCAGAAAGATATAAGGATCATGCAGGAGTTTATTGCAATGCGCAAATGAGCAGTAAGATGCTGAAGGAGGTATGTGTGATTTCCACACCCGGTACTAATTTGCTTAAAGTGTCAATGGAAAGGCTGAATCTTTCCGCAAGGGCTTATGACCGCATCCTGAAAGTATCAAGAACCATTGCTGATCTGGCTGCCAGTATTGATATTAAGATCGAGCACCTGGCGGAGGCTATTCAGTACAGAAGCCTGGATAGGGAAGGATGGGGAGGATAGGAGGTTCATGGGGAATAGTTCCAGAGTTAAATGTGCAAAGTTCCAAGTGCAAAGTGCAAAGTCGGGTCATTTAAGTTATGAATTTCATTCTCCGTAATGAGTATTCAAAGTGAAATAGGAGCATCACAAACCTAACTGTAAAAAATACTATTGTTCGTAAGCCAGCTTTGAACTTTGAACTTGTATTCCTCTCCCGAACCG
>CBIHLW010000453.1:0-2848 GCA_966210755.1 uncultured bacterium | reverse complement strand
GCAGTATATCTGTAAAAATGTATTTGTTAAGGATATTGAAAATAATATTTACCGGATCCCGATTGCACATGGCGAAGGCCGGTATTATGCAAATGATGACACGCTGGACCAGCTGGAAAGAAACGGACAGGTGATGTTAAGATATTGCAATGAAAATGGGGAGATCACGGCAAATGCCAATCCAAATGGATCTGTAAGGAATATTGCCGGGATCTGTAATGAACAAAGAAACGTAATTGGTATGATGCCGCATCCTGAAAGGGCCTGTTCTCCTTTATTGGGAAATACCGATGGCCGTAAAGTGTTTGAATTGTTATTTTCCCTGGTTTTGGAGACCGCTTAAATTACTTTAACAACTTTCAAGAAATTTAGTTCTGAAATTTGTAATCAAATTTAAAAACATGAGGAGATTAAGTTTTATACTCATTGCCATTTTTACTACAGGTATTGCTTTTGCCCAGAACGATCCGGTTAGCTTTAGCTTTGCCAGCAAAAAAATAAGCAACAATGTTTATGAGGTGCATATTACCGCTTCTCTGGACAGGGGGTGGCATCTGTATTCCCAGTCGCAGCCAAAGGATGCCATTGCATTACCTACAACCATCAATTTCAATAAAAATCCATTGCTGGAATTTGACGGCAGTGTAAAGGAGATAGGCAAGCTTGAAAAATTTGTTGACAAGGAACTGGATGTGAGCGCAAACCAGTACAGCAACCAGGTTACGTTCGTACAAAAAGTAAAAGTGAAAGGGAAGGCCAAAACCAATGTAACGGGCAAATTGGAATACCAGGTATGTACTGATGAAAAATGCCTGCCGGCAAAAACTGTTAACCTGTCAATAGCACTTTAATAGATGAAATAGTTTTCTTTTGCAAACGAGTTCTTACCAGGAACTCGTTTTATTTTATATAAAAGAATTCAGGGATGAATAAAATCGGATATGTTTTATTGATCGTTAGTTTGCTCCTAAATGGTATGGTGTCTGCCCAGGATAGTGTATTTACATGGAATGTTACCAGCAAACGGATCAGCCCGGGTCAGTATGAACTAGTATTTACTTCACCGGGGGCAGCAGGCTGGCAATTATATGCGCCACAGATTTTACTGGATGTTCCGTCTGCCCGGCTTGATTTTTCTGATTCTTCCATACAGCTTCAGGGAAACCTCAGCGATTCAGGTTCACTCAAAACCATTGAAAATGTTTTTGGAGCCGGCATCGGCGTATATGAGGGTGCTGTTGCCTGGAAGCAACTGGTAACCATTGAGGGGACGGTGCCTGCCATTTTGCAGGACACTTTGATGTATAGTTATGGGAGGGGGGATGAGTTTTACCAGGGTAGCTTTGTTTTTTCTGCCGGGATGGAAGGAGGGCAGGCAAGTACTACCAGGATCAAAATACCCGGCCTTGATGTTCGCAACCCTGTAAATAATTGTGGTGATGATGAAACGGACAATGAATCACTCTTTACCATTTTTCTGCTGGGGTTCACCGGCGGACTAATAGCACTGATCACCCCCTGTGTATTTCCATTGATACCCCTTACGGTTTCATTCTTTACAAAAAGATCAACCAACAGGAAGAGGGGTATTGCCAATGCATTATGGTATGGCTTAAGTATTTTCCTGATCTATGTTCTCTTAAGTCTTCCATTTCACCTGGTAGATTCTGCCAATCCCGAAATATTGAATAACATCTCCACCAACATGTGGGTGAACCTGATCTTCTTTGTCATTTTTATTTTATTCGCCCTGTCATTTTTTGGCTTATACGAAATAACGCTCCCTAGTAGTTTTGCCAATAAAACAGATTCAAAGTCGGGCATTGGTGATATCTGGGGCATCTTTTTTATGGCCCTCACCCTTGCCATAGTTTCATTTTCCTGTACCGGGCCAATTCTGGGTTCTTTACTGGCCGGTGTTTCAAGTGGAGGAAGTACGGGAGGTGCCACTTTACTTACACTTGGAATGGCTGGTTTTGGAGTAGGTTTAGGATTGCCGTTCGCCTTATTTGCTATGTTTCCGGGTTGGTTACAGTCTTTGCCTAAATCAGGAGGCTGGTTAAATTCAGTAAAAGTGGTGTTAGGATTTCTTGAGTTAGCCCTGGCTGTAAAATTTCTTTCCAATGCCGACCTGGTGGAGCAGTGGCATTTGTTGAAAAGGGAGATCTTTATAGGTATCTGGGTAGTGATAGGTATACTGACGGTATTGTATCTGCTCGGCATATTAAGAGGGAAAAATAGTCCGAAACCAAAAATGTCGGCTACCCGTTGGGGTTTTGCTGCCCTTTTTGCGGCAATCACCCTGTATCTTATTCCCGGACTCACTAATACAACCTGGGCCAATTTGAAATTGATCAGTGGCTTTCCTCCACCATTGTGTTACAGTGTATACCAGCAACCTGTGAACTGCATCAGAAATGTACAGCCCTTACATGAATATGAGGAGGCACTTAAAATAGCAAAGGCCCAAAATAAACCGGTGCTCATTGATTTTACAGGCTGGGCCTGTGTTAACTGCAGTCGCATGGAAGAAAATGTTTGGACAGATCCTGAAGTTTCTGAACTGATGAAGAATAGTTTTGTAGTGGTTTCTTTGTATGTGGATGAAAGAAAAAGGCTTCCGCCAACACAGCAGATTGAGTTTAAAGCAGGCAACGGTGAAACAAAAAGAATAATTTCCGTTGGAGATAAGTGGACCAATTTTCAGATCGAGAATTTTTATAAAACATCGCAACCCCAATATGCTATTATCAGCCCGGATGAAAAGGCACTTACCAGAACCAAGACCTATACGCCCGATGCAAAGGAATTCGAGGACTGGCTGAAATGTGGTTTGGATGCGTATGAT
>CBIHLW010000452.1:0-2848 GCA_966210755.1 uncultured bacterium | reverse complement strand
TTATTGCAGCGGGTGAAGAAATCTCCTGGGGACAAAGAATCCTTGAAATTGAAAGCTCAGACTATTTTCAAAAAAACAACGCTCAGGGTGAGACAAATCTTCACAACCTGGTAGTGAATGGTGTAAAGATCAATAAGCTGATCTTCACAACCGTTTTGGGATCAGCTCTTATTATCTACCTTATACTTCTTCCCATACTCTATCATAAAAAAAGGGGTATAAAAATATTAGTAGATAAAAGTGGCATCCCGGTACCAAGGCTGTACCAGATCATTGGTTTTGTAATTGTATCCGGCATTACAGTTTTGTTACCTCACGAAAAGAATCCGGAACTTCTTGAATGCGGAGCCGCACTTTTATTTTTCCTGATTATCCTTTATCCGGAGAACAGGGATAGCTACTGAATTTGTGTTTAGCATCATTAGCCCCATTGGCCATTAGCAGTTAACCAAAGCCTGAACTACTTAACATGAATAGTATGAAAATTACTGGCCATTGTTCCTGCGAGCGAAGGCTGAACAATTGAAAAAACAAGTTTGTATTCGCCAGGCGTAACGGGAAACTGCAAAACCAGCGGAACTTTAACTCCCGCACCCGGAGCCAGGATGCCGCCCGGGATTTCTGTTAAGGCGCCCGCGTTGATCTCTTTTCTTGATTTTATAAAAGCGTAGGAAATACTTAAATTCTTTGTTTGCAGATATTGTGACCCCGAATTAGTGAGATCAATTAAAGTTGGCTGAGACAAGCCTGCTTCACCCGTGTCCATTGCATCTTTCCACGTGATCTTTAAACCGTTTGTAGATACAAAACTGTCCATTAAATGGAGATAAATAACAGTATGTGGATTATTTACTTCTATGTCCTCCGTGGTTTTTCTTGAATGAGAAGCTATATACACCTTTTTGTTATTCAGGAGCGCTTCGTCACCAGACAGATCGAACTGATTTTTCCTGGAATATATTGTACTATAGCCGGTGGTCTTTACCCCCGGAAAGTAATAACTGTACAGTGATGGATAGGTATAGGAATCCTGAAATACCACAGGCAGTCCGTCAGCATATTTATGAACACTGTCTGCCAGTCCTTTTCCAAACATTTGTGTTTTAAAAGCAAGCACCTTCTTCAATGGTGAATCGGGCACAACAAATAAAACCCTTGCAATAATCAACAGTATTACGTTCGCAACAAGTAATCGCGTCATGATGCCACGAAATCGCGCTGAGGCATCTTTCCATGCAAGATGAAATAACACCAGAAAGGAAATGCCAGCCGCAAGTGTCCAGTGTGGTTCTATGGTACTTCTGAATGAATTCAGAAAAAAGAAACCCAGGATCCCGAAAAAATTAAAATAGTGTGCCCGCAGATACAGGTCTGTTTTACGCTTTTTAAAGAAGTGAAAAAGCGCAGGGATCGTTGTTAATGGCCCCCAGATAAATAATTGTCCCAGTAAATAACTGGTGGTTTTATCAATCCGGTAACCGGAACCAATTCTTTCCGAAAGATGATACCTGAATGTTGGCCAGTCGTGATTCCATTGCCACACTAAATGGGGCAGAAAACCAAGCAGAACTAAAACAACAACCATCCATGACGCAGGTTTTAAGACCAGGCGCGGGTTGGACAGGAAAACAAAAAACACTGGTAATATCCCATGGTATTTGCTGTATAACAATCCCAGTATACCCAGTGCCAAAAAAACGGTATGGATCAGGTTACTGTTGATAAGGAAAAGCCTGTAAGCATAGAAAAACAATACCACAAAAAATAACAAAGATGAATCAGGCGTAACGATAAAGCTATACACATGAAACAGAACAACAGAAGCAAAAGCAAGAATATAAAACCTTACTTCTCTTAAATATTCCGGTATGGCTTTAAATCCAAAATAAATTGTAGCGGCAGAAAACATAACCGTTCCAAGCCTCGTAAAAATATTTCCATGTCCGAAACTCTCACCCAACCGTACGGACAGTGCAACCATAGGAGGATGATCGAAATATCCCCATGCCAGTACTCTGGAATATATCCAGTAGTAGGCTTCGTCGCCGTCAAGCATGGTAAATGCTGCCTGAATAAAATTAATGGCAAGCCAGGCTATGATAAAAAACAACAACAGCCTGCCCGGATCTTTTATGGTGGATGATTCCTTCATTGATTTAACTGTAATCAGGGCCTGCTCAGCCTTGCCAGAATCAAACTGTCTCTAACCTGCCTTGTTTCCGGGTTCAGAAATTTTAATGTGATGGTGGTAACGTTATGATCAGCATGGGTAGCCACATCTTCAACAATAAAACCCTGTTCACGGAAATGGTTTGCGTGATATTGGTTCATCAGAAAATATTTTTCTGACAGGCTGTCAAATTTATTCACAACCGTTTGCTGGTCAATAACAGGATAGATGTGTTTTCTGTAAAACTCAAAGCTATGCGCATTGTGTTCCAACACCATAATTTTGTTCTGGCTTATATCCATATTCTCATCTTCAATTATCCGTGCCAGCTGGTTACCACCCTGATAACTAAATAATGAAGGAAAGAAATTATAGTTCATAAAGAAATTGAAAACAAGTGAAATTGAAATGCAGATATAAACCAGTTGTGATCCTTTGACTTTATGCTTTTTTACTATCAGAAACAATAATGCAATGATCAGCGCTGAACCTGCAGTCCATACAAATAGATTTCGTGGCGGAAAAAAATAATAGTTCATAAGCAGGGTAGCCAAAATAACTAAGATTGCAAAAAATACCTGAACAGGATAAGCCCATTTCAATGACCGTTTATAGGATGATATCAACGCCAGGTAAGGTGCTGTAAAGATGGCGGCCAGTGGCAATAACATGATGATG
>CBIHLW010000451.1:0-2849 GCA_966210755.1 uncultured bacterium | reverse complement strand
GCCTACCTATTCAGTGTATTATACCAATATCAAATCCGGTTCAGTTACCGCAGATGCGGCTGAAAAAGGATTGATCCGTGTATTCAAAGCTGATGACCAGGGCAACTCCATATCCCTCCCCTTTGAAGAAACTGCAGGCTCCCAGAAATTATACTGGTATTACCAGGTTACAGAAGGTAACATCATGATTGCCGTTGATGTTTATGGTGATAAATCAAATCCCACCACATCAGCCAAATTCAAAAACATTGTGTTGACTCCTGAAACGATCAATTCTTTTGAGAGCAAGGGCCATAACAAAGCTGACCTGATGACGATGTCCTACGACCAACTCATCAGTGAATAAATATTCTTAACCAATATCCTTCGGCTACTTATAAGCAACTTCTTATTAAGATAAGAAGGATAAAAACCTTTTTTTCCAATGTTCAAAAAAACCTTTTTATGGCTGCTACTGCTATTGACCATAGCAGGCAGCCAACTAAGAGCACAGCAGCTTATCAATGATAAAATTGATGTGATAGCAGGATCAGGGCAGTTTCTTTTCAATTGCGTTATTTATAAGCCGGCCAATTTCAGTACTACTAAAAAATATCCTTTGGTTCTATTTTTCCATGGAATGGGTGAAGCCGGGACAGACGTGAACGAAATGTATCGCGCCGGTCTTCCTAAAGTATTGAAAGATGGTTACAAGCCTTCCTTTGAATTTATCATGGTGGCGCCTCAACATAATTCTTACAGTCTTGATCCGAAGCATCTTGAGCAGGTGTTGAATGAAAGCCTGATCAAATTTCCTAACATCGACCAGTCGAGGATCTATCTTACAGGACTTAGTGCAGGCGGTAACACCATTTATGTTTCTTCACTGAACATCAATCCTGATCTTCCTAAAAGATTTGCAGGGATGGTAGTGATGTCGGGTGCTACGCAGGGTATCAACAAGAATAATTTCCCCTGGTGGAAAGAATTCAGAACACCATTGTGGGCAGTTGTTGGACAGAACGATCCAAGCTATGTAGGACAAAACCAGCTGGTAGTAGATGAGGTGAACAAGCAGGTATCAGGTCTTGCCTCTATAACTATTCGTCCTGGTGTTGGCCATGGCGGATGGAATGATGTATACAATGGTTCGGTTAAAATGCCTGATGGAAAGAACATGTGGCAATACCTTTATCAGTTTACGCGTGTAAATGGCGCCATCGTAAAAAATGGCACAGCTACTCCGGAACCAACACCAGCCAATTCGGCTCCATCAGCCAATGCGGGTTCAGATAGAAATATCACCCTTCCAAGCAATTCCGTTTCACTTTCAGGTTCAGGTACTGATGCTGACGGATCCATTTCCACTTATAGCTGGAGCAAAATTGCAGGGCCTGCCCAATATGCATTCAGCAGCACAACTTCGGCATCCACAACCGTGTCTAACCTGGCAGCAGGTACTTATACTTTCCGCTTAACTGTAAAAGATAATGCAGGTGCAACGGATACAGATGATGTAAATGTGGTGGTGAATAATTTTACTTCTACACCTTCGCCCACGCCAACACCAGGTACCGGCCGAAGTGTAATGGTGAATGTATACGGAGGTTCAAATGCATATACCAATGCACAATGGAATAACTGGAATACATATTCTTCACGCAGCATTTCCAGTCTGAAATTCACCGATGGAACTTCATCAGGTATAAGAGCTGAGATCAGTACTCAAAATGCCGTATCTGATAACTCATCTACATATGCCACTACCATGGCTCCGAAAGAAGTAGGAAGGTATGCGAGTTACTCAACCTCCAACAGAACGCTGACTATTTCAGGACTGGATAATTCTAAAACTTATAACCTTGAGTTATATGCTTCAAGAAAAGGGGTTTCCAATAATACAACGAGGTTTACCATTTCAGGAATATCAGTTGATGTTAAAACCGATGATAACCTGAACCAGGAAGCTTCTTTCCTTTCGCTTACTCCTGTAAACGGACAGCTTGTTGTAAGTGTTTCAAAACTTGCCACCTATAATTACCTAAACGGATTCACTCTTACTGAGTCGGGCTCAGGTACAGGATCGGTTTCCAATACCGCTCCGGCTGTAAATGCAGGAAGTAATAAAAGCATCACCCTGCCCAGTAATTCTGTAACACTTACAGCAAGTGCAAGTGATGCAGACGGATCCATCAGTTCAATACGCTGGACAAAGATATCAGGACCCACTTCTTTCAGCATGAACACGACCACCTTATCACCATTGGTTTACAACCTCGCGGAGGGTAGCTATACTTTCCGGCTGACGGTTACTGATAATGACGGCGCTACGGGCTATGATGATGTGAATGTGGTGGTAAGCTCCGGATCTACCGGCTCAACTTCACCCTCCGGCAATGCCATCCAGGTGAATTTGTATGGCGGTTCCAACAGCTATGCCAGTGCGGAATGGAATAACTGGAACACCTATTCTTCGCTCACATCACCACGGTTAAAATTCACTGATGGTTCTTCATCAAATGTAACAGCTGTATTAAGCAACCCGTCCGCAGTAAGTGATAACGGCAGTTCTTATTCAACTACTATGGTTGAAAGGGAAGTGGGCAGGTATGCCAGCTATTCAAGATCGCCAAGAACATTAACCATTGCAGGACTTGATAATTCAAGGACCTATCATCTTGAACTTTATGCTTCAAGAAATGGCGCATCCAACAACACCACAAGGTTTACTGTTGATGGAAATACAATTGATGTGAAAACAGATGACAACATTGATGAAAGTGCGGAATTTAATGTTACCCCTGAAAACGGAAAGATCACAGTTACATTAACAGAACTTAATGATTACAATTATATCAATGGATTTATTC
>CBIHLW010000450.1:0-2857 GCA_966210755.1 uncultured bacterium | reverse complement strand
AGGAAGTTAAACTCGATATAAACAGCCCGATTACTGCATAGGTGCAGATTAAAAGATACAGCAAGAGCAGACCCCAAAACAACAGTGGCAAATCCATATTCACTATGACAAAGAAATGAAGGAGCAGTCCATAAAGTCCAACAATAGTCACCAGAATAGCCCCAAGAGTCATCATGGAGAGGAATTTTCCCAAAACAATATCGCGTACTCTCACTGTAGATGAAAACAATAATTTAATTGTTCCCTCGCTGTATTCTTTACTAAGTAATCCCATGGTGAGCAAAGGCAGGTATAAATATAAATTATCAGATATACCGGTGATCAGGCTGATTGTATGGCCAAATAACATATTGTAAGTGAGCGATGGGGTGAACTCACTGATTGACATCAGAGAACCGGATTTGAAAGAGAGGTTGCTTGTCATCAGAGAACCTAATTGAATTACAAAAGTTACCAGTACCAACCAACCAAGCGGAGAGTATAACAGTACCTGCAGTTCTTTCTTTCCTATTTCGGTTATAAATACCATGGTGGGCACACCTCCCGCCTTCATACCAAATGCACCCCACAAAGCTTTATCATCTTCATCTAACAGCACCGGGTATCCGAAATCTCTTTCTTCAACAAATTTTGAAACATAGTCCAGCCGGTAAGCCGGGTCTGTCGTTTCATAAGTTGAAATTCCCAGGATGACCACATCTTTATTGCTGTATTTCTGCTGAACAGCTCTGAGAGATGCAAGGGTTATTTTGCATGGTATACACCAGGTAGCCCAGAAGTTTACCAGTACTACTTTTCCCCTGGTCATTTCTTTGAAACTGTGCATATTCCCATCACTGGATGGCCATTTTATTTCCGGTGATGCATATAGATCACCCTTTTGCACGGCCGGTCTGATAATTTCTGGTTTAGAAACATCACGCATTACTTTTTCATTGTTTTTCGTGACGCATGCTCCCAGAGAAGTAATTATAAACAATACAATTATTATACATTTCATACCAAAAATATTTTAGTGATTTCGTCTGCTTTTTAAAACAAGTAATCCTATCAAAAAAAACGGTAATGGAAATAAGCCAACTAAAAAAAGCTTTAACATGCCGCTGCTTTTTATGATAATATTTTCTTTTCGCCTGTCCTTATGTGCATCGCTGGGATATTTATCATTGCTTAACCATTTAAAAAAAGCCACAGCAACCTGTTGATTTTCTGCTTTAGTATCAAAACCACTCCGAAATCCTACACCTTCAGCCCCATTGCTTAAAAAATCCGCACTGCCGCAAACAAGTATACGTTGCTGTTTACCTGCTACATCCCTGGTTAATGCATAGATCAGTGTATCCACTCCACTTAAAACAACCGGACGCGCAGTAAAGCCGGATTGTTGGCCTGGCAACTGTTTCATTGAAAAAGCATTGGGCATAGATATTTGCGCTCCATTGCCTTCTTTATCAAGGATCGTTTTATCGGCTGTGGAAGTCCACATTGTTTCATTTCGAAGAAACCCTTTGGAATTGCCAGCACCAATGACCGCCGCCGGATCAATCGAACCATATTTATAACTGCTATCAGCTTTAGAAGCTGTAATGCCAAATTGTTCCAATACAGGTAATATGGCATTTCGGTTAAGCAATGAACCGGTGATGACAAGATTTCCTCCCTGATTAATATAAGATTGGACTTTAGCCATTGCATCCTCTGTATAAGTTTCTGTTGGATCAGCTATGATCAGAATCATCGTGCTGTCAGGTATGGGTTCGTCTTTTATATAAACTGTGCGAGTTTCAAAACCCTGATTAACCAAACTATTATCCTTTCGATAATTGTTGAATACCTTATAGTAATCCGATTCATCTTCTTCATTATTATATGTCCGTTCACCATGCCCTGCTAAAAATGTTATAATGGGTTTTCCATCAATCATGCCATTGAGTGTATTAACAAACTTTTGCTCGTTGGCACCTTCATAAGTTCCATCTTGAAGTATAGCAGACTTGCTTCCACTTTTAATGAGATAGACGTTTTTATTTTCAGGCCTGTCAATGTCGAGGTATGATTTCACATCCCGGGTTGTCAACAAATCATCATAAGTAAACCAACTAAACTGCCGATCTGAAACAGCTGCCAACTCTTGCAGATTAAATTTTTCAGATGATACATTTCTTCTTTCATATGTCTGTAAAACCAATTGAGATGCATCCGTAAAAAAGGAATCCTTTTTATACAGCGTATGATACAGTGATGCAGTCGGGCCGAAATAGGGAATAAATTCGACCTCAATTTTTTGTTTTAAACTGTATCGTAAACCTAAAATTGTTCCAAGTCGGCCAGGATAACTTAGAACAGAACCTTCGTCCGGTCTTTCCAGCACATTTACATAACGCACAAGCGTCGGTGCTTCAGGTAATTTTTTCATTACCTCTTTTAATTCAGGGCTTGGCGATTGCACCTTATCAGCTGATAAATCAAAATAAATGATATTGTTGGGTTGTATAGAAAGCCAGCCCAAAAACACGGTCAACAATAATGCAATGGTGTAAACACTGAACTTAAATATGAAAGGCCTTGATTTTTTTTCAACAAAAAGTCTGAACCAGGTGAATATTATAAAAAGTATAATCAGCAGTAGATAATATAGGATATGCGTGCTGGTTAACAAACCAAAAACCCCGGAAAAATGCATATTAGGTGGAAGCCATTTATTCAAAATTATCTGCAGGAATTCCGGATGATCATTTTGCACGCTGGTTCTGAGATAACTATTCATTATGAAAATGATCGCAAAGGTTCCAACTGCTGCTACGAGTTGATATGAAGTGAGGCTGGAAACAAACAGGCCAATAGCTCCATATAAACA
>CBIHLW010000449.1:0-2864 GCA_966210755.1 uncultured bacterium | reverse complement strand
AATTTTCCGAATTCAGGGATCATTTGTTTTGCGGACAGGTGGAAATTTTGCCTGAGAAATCTGAACATCTCCTCTTCCACAACAGTAAGGTTGTCCATTTTGGCCATGAAGCGGTAAACTGATTTGGTAAGAGGCTCCATCAGTTCATAATTGCCAAGCTCATAATGCGCAAGCAGGTGCAGCAACCTGGAATAACACTGAAGATCATTGCGAAGATCAACCTTCCAGTTGATGATCTTTTGCAGATAATCTATTGAAGTACCATAATCACCGCTTCCAAAATAAAGAGATGCTATTTTATAATAAAATACAAGGATGCGGTGCCGGTCGAGGTACAGTTCATATTCGTCCAGTTTTTCTTCAATAAAAGGCACCAGTTCCAATCCTTCCCTGAAACTGCCTTTCATAAAATGACTATTGATCCTGGCCGTAGTAAGATAAACGAAGACCTGAATTCTATTGTTCTCAACCTCCGTTACAATATTCGAATCTGCAAATTTTTCAAATTGTTTTAATGCCACCTCAAATTGCTGGAAATTCCTGAGATCAAAATGTGCATTCAGCAAATTATGCATACCCTTGATATAATGCGCCGGTTCCACATTGATCATGTAGGTTTCGTTATGAAAAAGGTCTACCCATTTTTGTGTATGCCTGTAATACATAATAAAATCCTGGCGGATAAAAGCATACCAGCAATAGGACTGGTGGAGGTATAATTTTTCGTAGAAACCTTCCAGTTCAAAAGCATTTGGTGGGAGCTGTTCGCGAAAGAATTTTTTTACCCCGGTTTCATCTTCTTCATTTCTGGCATGTCCATTTTTTATGTACCAGCTGTACAATTGCAGTGTAAGATTGGAGAGTTGGGTAATTAACCTCCTCTTTTCATTTACCTCATTTGCTTCTGCCGAAAGGCTTGCAGCCCTGTCCTCCATGCTTCTTGTGATGTGCAGGGTCTCTATTTTTTTCTCAAGCGATATGATCTGGATCAAAAAACTATCCTGGTGGTAGTGTTGGGCAATCTCTTTCAGCCTGTCAAGGATCTTGAGGCTCTGGTGATATAATCCCTTATTATATAATATCCGGGCATAATCCAGTTGTTCGTGTAGCTGGATATCAATATTGTCCATGCCGCTCAGCAAGCGCAGACTTGCCAGTACCTGCTTATAAAGGTGTGCCTTGATATTGGATAACTGCTGTTTTTTAATAACAGGGAGTTTTTTGAGTAATATGCTTTCATCGTATTGGGCCATCTTATCCATGGCATCAAACAGCTGGATGATCTTAAGGTCTTCATTAGCTGAGTTTCGCTTGATATAAAGCTTGAAATTCCTCTTTTCAGACTTGTGCAGGGATTTGATCAACTGAAATAATGGATCCGCGGATCTGTTGGGCATCGTAAGTTATTTATCCCGGAATTCAATGATGGCGCGGGTTGTAGCGGATACAACCATGTTTCAGCATTGTAATTCCATATGTATTTTATTTATTAAAGGTGTTCTGCTAACCCTATTTTTGTTCAAGGTTGGATGATCCGGTTTTTAAATGGAAACAGTCCAAAATAAACAGACTCAAGAATCTCTATTCATATAGCAAGCAATCGTTAGCACCCGCTGTTTCTACAGTGGGTTTTTCTTTTGCAAAATAAGAATTATGTGGATCAAAGTGTCAGTTTAAGACTACTGAGGGTTGTTTTATATGGATCAGTTTGAAATTCAGGGGATAATTGAACTGATGCTTTAACCAGCTCTATCATTATACTCCTTATGAACAATACCTTATTTTTGAACCTTGATAAATTTTGAAAGGCATTTTACAGCAATCAGAAAAACCAATGCAAAAGAAAGTTAGCCGTATCGGTGTTCTTACTTCAGGGGGTGATGCACCGGGTATGAACGCCGCCATCAGGGCAGTTGTACGTACCGGCATTTTTTACGGTTTGGAGGTATATGGCATTATGCGGGGATACCAGGGACTGATAGAAGATGACATTTTTCAAATGGAAAGCCGCTCTGTTGCCAATATCATTCAGCGTGGAGGAACCATTTTAAAAACTGCCCGTTGTAAAATATTTCATAAACCGGAAGGCAGGCAACAGGCCTTCGAGATCCTGCAAAAAAGAGGTATAGATGGTTTGGTCATTATTGGAGGAGACGGATCTTTCAGAGGTGCCGTTGAATTCAGTAAAGAATATGATATACCATGTATTGGCCTGGCCGGCACCATAGATAAAGATATTTACGGAACTGATTTTACCATCGGGTTCGACACGGCTGTTAATACAGCTGTAGAAGCCATTGACAAAATACGCGATACTGCAGATGCCCATAACCGTTTATTTATCATTGAAGTGATGGGCAGGGATGCTGGTTATATTGCACTGCACAGTGGTATCGCCACCGGTGCTGAAAATATTTTGATACCAGAACAAAAAACAGATGTTGAAGCCCTGATTGATTCTTTACAGGAAAAAGAAAGACGTAAAAAACTGGTTAATCTAATTGTAGTTGCAGAAGGCGACGGATTTGGTGGTGCAGACGAAGTGGCGAAATTGGTGAAAGCCAGGATACCGCATATGGAAACCAGGGTTGCCATACTGGGTCATATTCAAAGGGGCGGTTCACCTACCTGTTTGGACCGGCTTATTGCAAGCCGGATGGGTTACCATGCAGTTGAATGCCTGATGCAGGGGAAGCATAATGTATTTGTCGGGATCATGAACAATAAAATGAATTATGTGCCATTGGAAAATGTAGGGAAGAGAAAAGGAACAATTAACGAAGAGTGGATGAAGATCGTTAAGATACTGGCAAGTTAATGAACCGCTATATTCCATAAAAGGAACTTAACCGGCGAATCTTATT
>CBIHLW010000448.1:0-2874 GCA_966210755.1 uncultured bacterium | reverse complement strand
ATTGGTACCTGTATGATTTTTACTGCCTGTAAAAAGAATAGTGAAAGTTCCGGCACTGAAGAGAACAATCATTCTATCATTGGAAGCTGGGAACTTTCAGAAACCAGCGGTGGCATAATACCAGCTGCCATTCATGAACCGGGTAATGGAAACCGTTTTTATTTTGACAGTACCACTTACCGTTTTTTTGTAAATGGGCAACTGGTTCAGGATGGGAACTACTATGTGACCCTTGATTCCGTGGTGGATATGAACAGCTGCGAGTTAAAAGCTTCCCCTGCTATGATTCCTAACCGGATCATTTTCGACCAGGACCTAAGCTTAAGAACCAATTTTGAATGGATAGGAGGAAAATTAAAAATTATGTCAGGCTGTATACCGCTTGATGGGGGAAGTTCTATTTACAGACGAATAGAAGCAGATTGATCGCATTATGCCGATCCTTTTTCTATAAACATCATTTTTTATTTTTCCGGATATGTTGAATGGTTTTGTGATCCGGCTGCCAGTAAACGGAAATAAAAGGAAGAACCCTCTTTTGGAGGGTTCTTCTGAGGCGAATCTTTTCTGGTAAGGACGCCTTTCACAGGTGGATAACGGGTACGGTCAAAAACGGTTCAAAAAAGGATAGTGGACAGTTGGTTTTGGTTGGGATATTGGATTTTGGTTTTCTATCGGATATTGGATCGTTGACATGTCAAAATTAATCAGAGGGGAATTGAAATGGATTTACTTTCGGTGAATTGGTAATAGTTTATGTTCAATTATCAATTCAAAAAGCTGAAGTCAGCGCCGCTGAGGTAATGGTTTTTACAGGCCCTGTTTTTCATAAACAGAAACATGCATTTGCCATTTAGTGTAAACACTTATCAGGGATTTTGTACAATAAAAACCTCTCACTAATACCAACACACGTAAATATATCCGGTCCGGTTAAGTGTATTTTTTACGACTCATGATTTATTTGAATTTCTTTTTCCCATTGGTTCAGACAGTTAACTAACTAATAAGCAGCATAGTATTGATTGAAAGAATATCTGCATTGCCTAACTTTAGTATCAATCAAGTAAAAATGATAGATCTGGTTATTGAAGCACGCAGCGCCACCATTAGTGAAGGCATGCATGTAAACAGGATACTTCCATTCAGGTTAAGAAGAATGGTGGGGCCATTTATATTCATGGATCATGCAGGCCCTGTTGAAGCAGTTCCTTCCAGTATCAAATCACTTGACGTGTTGCCACACCCTCATATCGGGTTATCAACCGTGAGTTATCTATTTGGAGGACAGGTAACCCATCGCGACAGCACCGGAGCAGAGCAGATCATAAAGCCCGGTGAAGTAAACTGGATGACTGCAGGAAGTGGAATTTCACATTCAGAAAGATTTGAAGATCCCTCCATGCTGGCAGGTAACCAGCTTGAAATGATCCAGACCTGGGTGGCTTTGCCTGAAAAAGACGAAGAGGCTTCACCTGAATTTCATAATTACCCGGCTCAGCAACTTCCTGTTTTTAATGATAGGGGTATTTGGATGCGTCTTATTGCTGGAAATGCTTTTGGTTTGGGAAATGATGTAAAAACCCATTCTCCCATGTTTTATCTGCATGTGGTACTTGAAAAGGAAGCCAGGTTCGGAATTCCTCAGGATTATACCGAACGGGGAATTTATATTGCCAAAGGAAATATAGAAGTAGGTGGCCGCACCTATACCAAAGGACAGATGCTTGTTTTTACAAAAGGATCAGATCCTGTGATCATTGCAAAAGAAGCTACTACCCTGATGTTGCTTGGTGGAGAACCAGTAGGAGAGCGATTTATCTGGTGGAATTTTGTTTCCTCAAAAAAAGAAAGGATAGAGCAGGCGAAAGAAGACTGGAAGCAAGGCAGGATCATTCTGCCGCCTGCTGATAAGGATGAATTCATTCCTCTTCCGGAAGATAAATCGAAACCTGCAAGCAGTGCACCGCCACCTGAACCATTATCCTAGGTTGATAATATTATGAGATACCTCCTCCATAACCCTTTTCATTTTTGATCTTCAGTTTCAAGCAGAACCTGTTCCTGTCTATCAGGATTGCGCTGATGGTATAATGATTGCAGCACTTCCTGAACATAAAACTCATAAGCATGAAAAAGATCAGTATGTACTTTGGCGTTTTAGCCATAAGTTGTTTTCTTGGAATTTCAAATCCTGTAGTTGCTCAAACTGTAACTGACCGTACAGAAGAAGTACGTGATGACATGGATGATGATGATGATGACGACGGCGGCAATTGGGGGCTTGCAGGTTTACTGGGTTTGCTCGGATTGCTTGGATTGAAAAGGAGAGATCATGACAGGCATACTACGGTGGTTAAACGCGATACAATTTGATCTATAAGTGCGGACCTTTTATCACCATGATATAAAAAAAGATCCCGGGCATAACCCGGGATCTTTTTTGAGAAATTTCTGGTAATTAAGTATTCTGATAATTAATTATTATCATCATCCTTGATCACATCTTTAACGCCTTCCTTTACGTCTTTTGCACCTTCCTTGATGGCTTCACCTGCATCCTTGGCACCATCTTTCACATCTTCCCAGGCATTTTCAATTGCGTTGCCGGCCCTGTCAAAGAAACGTCCGTCTTTATCAACCACCTCACCATCTTTTAAAACCACCACTTTGCCATCTCTTTCAACTTCACCATTGCGGCGAACAATGACACCATTCTCTAATTTAACGTCATCATCTGCTTCTACCCAGTCATTGTCTCTCCATACCACCAGCTTTCCATCCCTGTAACTAACATCACCATCAGAAGCCTTATAGGTTGAAGGTGAATTGGCAGCATAGTCGGTAGAATCGCCTTCCACCGCTGCATTGTTA
>CBIHLW010000447.1:0-2889 GCA_966210755.1 uncultured bacterium | reverse complement strand
ATTATGAAATAAATTATCTGAAAGATTTTTTTGGAATAATGAAGCGCTAGGGATGGACGCCTCAATATCTCCTTGAGAAAATTGAAGAATACAAAGAACAGATCATCCCCGAAAATTTTTATAATAAAATAAAGGCAAGAAAGGGCATTATTGAACTTACGGCCGAAGGAAGAAAAGAGCAGGATAAAATGGTAAAACTGAAAGCAGCCGTTCAGTCCTTTCCCAAATACCAGCAGATCCTTAAGGAAAAGCAGAGATATGATTTTGATGATATGATCAACTGGGTGATCAATGCATTTGAAAATCACCCTGAAGTACTTGCAGGTTACCAGGAACAGTACCAGTTTCTGCTGGTAGATGAATACCAGGATACCAGTGGTGCCCAGAACAAACTGGTTGAACTCCTGGTAAGTTACTGGAAGGAAGAAAGTCCGAATTTATTTGTAGTTGGAGATGACGATCAAAGCATCTATCGTTTTCAGGGGGCAAATATGGAAAACATGAGGATGCTCTCTTTGAAATATGGCGACCTGCTAAGGGTTGTTTTAACTGAGAACTACAGGAGTGTACAACCCATCCTTGATTATGCACACTCCCTGATCCAAAACAATACCCAGCGGTTAACAAATGAACATAAGGATCTTAATAAGATTCTTGTGGCATCAAGAGAAGAGTATAAGGATATAAAGAATGCACCTGTAATCAGAAATACGAATAATGAATTTGAAGAAAATATCCTGGTAACCGAAGAGATAAAACAGTTAATTGAAAATGGTGTAATGCCCGGAAGAATTGCCGTTATTTATAAAGAACACCGCACCGGTGATGAGTTACAAAAATTCTTCCAGCTGTTGAACATTCCATATTATGCCAAAAAAACCATCAACCTGCTCAGGCAATCTTTTATTAAAAAGATCCTTTCCTATCCCAGGTATGTAATTGCTGAAAAAGAAACGCCTTATAGTGGTGAACCTTTATTGTTTGAATTACTTCATCACAACTTTCATAACATACCGGCTTTAAAAATAGCTTCGATCAGCAATGGGGTTTATATCAATCACCGTAACAATAAAAAAGACCAGCCCGGCACCATCCGTGAATACCTGGGTAATCTCAACCTTAACAATAGTCAGAAGTTGTTTTCCGCTGATGAAACAACCGACGAGCTGATACGTGTTCACCAATTGCTGGAAAAATTAATAACGGAAGAAGCCAACCTCCCTTTACTGAAATGGATGGAGATATTATTTAATGAAGCGGGCATCCTGTCCTATATCATGAAACAACCCGAAAAGGCCTGGCTCATGCAAATGCTGAATGGTTTCTTTGATTATATTCAGGATGAATGCCGACGCAACCCGGACCTTTCGCTGATACAGCTGATCAAACAGATTGATCTGCTGGAAGAAAATGGTATTGCTGTTCCACTTGTTCAAACCAGTGGAAATGAAAGAGGCGTAAATCTTTTAACCTGTCATGGCAGTAAGGGCCTTGAATTTGAATATGTTTTCCTGATTGGATGTTATTCGGCTCTATGGGAAGGGAAAAAGAAATTCAATCAGGGATACAAACTTCCACCCAATGTTTTTACAAAAGAAACACCGGAAGAAAGAGAAGAGGAACTCAGAAGGTTGTTTTTTGTGGCTGCTACAAGAGCTGAGAAACACCTGAATATATCCTTCCCCCTTTTTACAAATGAAGGCAAGGCCTTAGAACCTTCCAGGTTCATAACTGAAATGGCTGACCAGGTGAAGGCAGAAAGCAAAATCATTCCGGAAGAAATCAAATTAAAATATAGCACATTAAGATATGGGCTTGTTCAACAACCGGAAATTGAAAAAGCAGAAAAGGATTTTATTGAACAATTACTTACAGGCTTCAAAATGAATGTCACTGCTCTGAATTATTACCTGGAATGCCCTGTTAAGTTTTATTATAATTCGCTGGTAAGGATACCATCCGCTTTTAGTGAGCATGCACAATTTGGAACAAGCATGCACGATGCTTTGAGCCATTATTATAATAAAATGATGGAGTTTAACCGTGTTTACCCTCCAAAAGAATTTTTACTGGGACGCTTCCGTTGGAATATGGAAAACAACAGGCATGTATTTGCACCTGAAAGCTTACAAAGATTTATAGATTATGGTACCAAATGCCTGGATGCATTCCACCAAAAATACTTTGCAGAAGCAACAGGCGAATTTATTAGAACAGAGGTTCCCGTTGAAGCTGTTTTTAATTCAATTCCCCTGAAAGGCTTTATTGACAAATTGCAATATTGGGGTAATAAGGTAGCCATAACCGATTTTAAAACCGGAAGCCTTGAAAAGGCAAACCGCCGGTTTGAATTTGCCGAAGCTGGTCACCCTAAAAAACCAGAAGGTGGAAACTACTGGAGGCAGGCTGTGTTTTATAAGATCCTTTTTAGCCATCAAAAAGGGAATACAAAAGAACTGACCAGTATTGGATTTCATTTTGTGGAACCAAATGAAAGTTCAGAATTCGATCATAAAAATATCAATGTTACCTACGAACACGAAGAGATCGTAAAAGATCAAATTGCCGGAACCTGGGAAAAAATTCAATCCCATGAATTCTATAAAGGATGTGGTAAACCGGACTGTTACTGGTGCAACTTTGTTAAAGACCACAAGATTTATACTTCCCTGCATGAATCTGAAATTTCTGAGGAGGAAATGCCCATGGGTGCTATTAGTTTTGCGGAAGCCGGTCGTGAATAACAGGGAACGTCCTTATTATTTTTAGATGACCTTCACATTATACATGATACAATAGCATTGAAAACAATGTATGTTTGTCAGGCATGAAGAAACTGTCTGTTCTTACTGCTTTTACTTTCTGTGTTGCGGCATTCTGGTCCATCCT
>CBIHLW010000446.1:0-2892 GCA_966210755.1 uncultured bacterium | reverse complement strand
AAATTATCGTCTCTTCTTAAACGCTGCAGGCCAATATAATCCTGCAGATAGCCGATTTCCTTTTCAATAGGGATTTTTTCACCCTTTACTTCATACAACTGATAGCGCAACATATCTGAGAACTTGTGCAATGCTTCCCTTGCTTCAACATTATTCTTATCAATAAGAAAATAAACCGAGTTAAGAGAGTTGAACAGGAAATGGGGATTGATCTGGGACTTTAAAAAATTCAATTCAGATTCAGCACGCTCTTTGGCCACTTCCGCGAGTCTTGTCTGCAACTGCAGAAAATCAACCATAAGTTTCACCGCTACACCTGCCGTTACCAGGAAGAAATGGGGGACTACGTTATTATAAAATCTTTCCTTGATCCCTATTGTTCCATCTGAAAGGTCCGTATCAAGATAAGATGCTATCACATACATTTTAATGATGCTGCTTGATAATATCAGGGCCAGGTACGCAATTACAAACCATACGTATCTTTTTTTGTAAAGCAACTGAGGCACCAGGATGTAATTAGCAAAATATACCATCAGTGCGAGATCAATGGTTTTGATAGTGGTTACCACCACTGCCTGTTGCGGAGTATAATCCTGGTAACGCAAAAAATACCAGGTGATCCACACCAGCATCCATAATATCAAATGATGGAGCTTATTATGCCATATCATTTCCCTGAACCTCATCTTTCAAAATAAATCTACTACTTCCTCATGTGAAAACAACTTACACCTCCTGTTTTGTTTTGCTGATGAAATGCATACTGCTGTTCATCAAGCGTTTTTTACCCTTTGTGTAAACAATTTGAAGCCCTGTTGGGAAGCGCCCAGATTTGTAAGAGCTAAACTCTTTGTTATGAACTATTTTATTTTATCGTTTTTGCTGATAACCGGCATTTCAGGCTGTGCACAGGGCAATTCAAAAACAAATATTAAAGAGGCTGAAGTAAAAGTTGGCGGACGGTGTGAAGGCTGTGAAGCCATTCATGAAAGTACTGTTCCATTTGAACAGCTTAACTGGGTGGATACGCTTCCGGGTTTTGCTGAAGGTGAACAGAAACTTGAATTGAGTGGGACGGTTTATCACAGAGATGGTAAAACGCCGGCCAAAGATGTGGTGATCTATATTTATCATACCGATCGCCAGGGATTGTATAACAATAAGGGAAATGAAAAAGGATGGGCTGAAAGACATGGTAACCTGCGTGGCTGGATAAAAACAAATGATAAGGGTCATTACAAATTTTACACAACAAGGCCCGCTTCCTATCCCAACAGCAATAATCCGCAACACATTCATCCTACAATAAAAGAACCTGGATATACTGAATACTTTATAGATGAATATGTATTTGATGATGATCCCCTGTTAACCAAAGAACAAAAGCTTAATGCCCAAAACCGTGGAGGCAGCGGTATTTTAGTCCCATCAATGGTTAATGGAACCTGGGTTGCTAAAAGGGATATTATCCTGGGTCTGAATGTGCCGGGATATCCCAACAGATAAAATCGCCGTAGGTGAAATGAAAATGGTAGTGCAGATCCCCTGTCTTCAGGAAGGATAAATAAATTGCTAAAACTGTTTTCAACTGTTTCATATAACGGTTCGTTCACAAAACGGGGTATGGAATATGAACCCGGTCAAACCTGTGATTCAACACCATCCTATGCACAGGGTTTATCAATTACTCAGAAACAATAAAAGATCAGGGCCCTTTACCCTGGAGGAGTTGCAAACAAATTCCCTGCAACCGCATGACCTCATCTGGGTGGATGGGAAAAGTGCCGGCTGGCAATATCCTTCTGAGATCAACGAAGTAAAAAAGCTGGTTGAAGCATCAAAAGAAGAACTGAGCCCGGTAAAAGAAAAATGCTACGGTAAGGATACATCATCTTCTACAGCCAATATTTCAACCGGCAGCAAACGAAGCGGGATCTTTGTTAGTCTCCCCGGTATGGTCAGGAAAGTAGACCAACCAGTTTCACCCCCTGTTCAGGAAGATAGAAGAGAGGCATTTGAAAAGAAAGCGGAAGCGCTTTTTAACAGCGTTCAGTTGTTTGCACAACAGGAAAACAAAACCGTTGATGAAGAAATAACTGAATCAGAAGTGAAGTATACAAAATCCTTACAGGAACTGAAATATGAATATGCCTCCTGGATCCACCAGCAAAAAAATAAGAACAGTAACTGGAAAAATAAAAAGTGGATGGTGGCAGCATGTTTCCTTGTCATTGGAATCGTTGCTTTTGTTTTTGCCTATCGTTCAGATAAGGTAGATAGCCTGGCCTTCCAATCCGGGCCATCATATCCCAATGATGAGCTGGTAACGCCGGCCATTGAAGATGAAAACCGCAGCAACATAATTAATACAACGGTAAAAGCCAATCCCATAAAATCTCCGGTCAGGAAAACAAGAACGAACAGTTTTGAAAAGCAAAAGAGGTTACAAAAATAGCCGGATGTTGTTCCCACAAGAAAAAAGGAAGAAATACACCAGGAGAAAAATAAGACCCCCTTACCGCAACTGGTCAAAATAAATGGAAGTTATAAACCCATTGGAAATGGCGTTGCAAAGCCCCGGGTAACGGTGAGGAACAACAGCATGGAAACATTAAGCGTTGTTGCTGTAAATATTGTTTATTATAAAGCCGATGGATCACCGGCCGGTAAAGAAATACTTTATTTTAATCAGCTTTCTCCAAACGAATCTATGACCTTGAAAGCCCCTGCCAATCCAGTTGCCGAAGAAGTGAAATTCAAATTGGGGCTGATCAGCAGCAAGGAAGGCGGAATTTATTATGCCCTGCAGTGAACCTTTGCCTCAGCCACTTCCAAATTCAATGAAAGGCATCACCATTGGTGAAGTCATTATCAGGATGAATGCTGAAC
>CBIHLW010000445.1:0-2896 GCA_966210755.1 uncultured bacterium | reverse complement strand
GAACCATACTCATTTTCATTTTGCTCTACTGGATGTTAGGTGGTTGTTGAAAACTATTTACCGTAATAAATTTTTTATGGCAAAACATGATGAACCCATTGAGTCAGATCAAAATGAAGCGCTCAATGTTGAGAACAAGGATAAGAACCTTCGTTCAGCTTCACGAAAGGAAGCAGGTATCACTAAAATTAATAAAGAAGCAGACAGGGAGAAAGATAATAAGGTTGGCAGTAATCCGTCCAACCGGAAGCAGGGCGCACAGGATCCTGAGCCCGCAGGAAATGAAACCCTCGGAATACCCTGATCAAAATACCAGCATGATAATTCCAATCCACAGGGAAATGGATACCGGTATGGCAATTCCAAGACTTTGTAACAGGCCGGAAACCCTGGCATGTTCATCAGCATGATATTTCAAATCCTTAGTCATACACCCCTGTTGGCAAGAAATGGTCCAAATATGTAATGGGTTAAGCTTTAAACAATTAGCTAATTAATTCCATCCATATTGTTTTTAAATACCAGAGGAAAATGGAAATAAAAGGAAATATAGTATTCCCTTTAAAGGTAGATAGAAGCCGCATCCACGGTAAAGGAGTTTACTCGGGTGGAAGCATACCGGCTAAAAGGAAAATAGGGTCGCTGGGTGGCCGGGTGATCTCAAAAAAAGAAGGGCGCATCAGGGCGAGGTCAAAAAGAACGATTTCCCTTGTTGAACTTTGGAATGGTAAAACCCTTGATGCTTCAGTGAATAGCAATGCACTCAGGTATGTAAATCATTCATGTAAACCCAACACCTTTATGAGAACCATTGGCTTTCATGTTGAATTTTATGCTTTAACCAATATAGCTCCACGCGAAGAACTCACCTGTAATTACGGTATCACACATCATGAAGGAAGCCTGAAATGTAATTGTGGTGTTGAAGGCTGCTTAGGATTTCTCTGAATCTTTAACAATATTATGTAAGCTGTGCTAACCCTGCCGGTTAAACGTTATTCATAATTACCACTCTCAACTATATCACAATAAATATGGGTAACTATGAAAAGAATCCTTACAGTTTTAATTGCCATATGCACCATGAGTGTAGCCATGGCACAATCGGGACGGTATCCATCCCAGCAAAGAAATTCCAGGGATGTGGTACTTGGTCAGTCCAACGGAAGAACCAATGATGGAAGGTATGGTAACCATTCATCTTTTTCTGAAAGGGAAAGAGCTGAGCATGTAAACAGGATCAGGTACCACTACAGGGAAAAGATCCAGGATGTAAGACATAGCAGGTATTTAAGACCTGCTGAAAAACGCAGACAGGTGCATATACTGGAATTGCAAAGAGACCAGGAGATCAGAAGGATCAATGATTATTTCAGGAATCAACGGAATGGTCATTATGATAATAGCCGGAGGAACAACCGGCGGTACTGATTTTTCGGACGGTTTTCAGGCCCTGCGCAAGCGGGGCTTTTTTGTGCAGCATCGATTTCAATTGGAAATGATCACTCAGCAATAAAATACGGCATTCTTTTTTCTGGGTTATCAGAAAAGAATGCTGCCTGATTTATAAGACAAGCTGAAAAAAAATTCCTATGCCTGTCAATGCATCAGCACAAGGTTTCTTTTTAATTCAAATTTTTTCTTTAATCAAAACCATTTGTCATGAATAAAAACAAAAATGATTTTAGGGAACAGGAAGCCCCTGGAAAAAATACCGACAGGGCATTTGTGAAAGTATCAAGGGATGGATCTCCTGACCTGGGGGTTAGGGATAAAAAAAACGGAAGGGATAAAAAGGAAGAACCCAAAAAGCCACGTAAATGATCACGTGGTTTTAATGAGCAGTTTATCTTCGATCACTTCCTGCAGAACATTTTTGGGAAGTGCCCCTTTCTGCATCATTGGATTTCCTTCCACCGGAATGAACAACAGGGTTGGTATGCTCTGGATCCCGAAAAGTGAGGATAATTCCATTTCTTTATCGGTATCTATCTTATAAATTACCAGCCTGTCCTCGTATTGTTCAGAAAGGTCTTCCAATACAGGCGCAATTGCTTTGCAGGGGCCGCACCAGTCTGCATAAAAATCAACAATTGCCGGAAGGTCTCCTTTAAATTTCCATTCCTGACTGGTTTCATAATCAAAGATCCTGTCTTTAAAGTCCTGTGCTGTTAAATGTATAGTTGCCATAGTTTTTTATGGACAAACAGGGTGCCATAAGGCATACCACAGGCGGATTTTGTTAAAATCCCCATAACCGGTATTGATATTTTACCCGTCAGAAACATAGATTAATAGGAATTCTACTTATTAAAATTCAAGAGTTTTACCGATTGTTTTTTATTGTGCGGACTGTTACTTTAGTAATAGATTAACTAACCTATTCACCAATAAATGAAAATCCATGCCACGTCAAAATTTTCTTTCAAGGGAATCCTTTGTTTATGCTTCTGAGTTACAGGCCAGAAATATTTTGTTATCGGTACCAGCATTCGTTCCCAACATTACCCTGGTTTCCGAAAACAAAATGATTGAATCTTACAGGTTTGCTTACAGGCAACCTGAAAAAGAGGTTCTGTATTATGTGAATGTGTCGGTACTGCCCCTGAATGAAAAATATATAAGGATATGCCTGCATGGCACCTATTCAAACGGACAGGCATTTTCAAATGATGCTGATATGAACCTGGCTTTACATGATTTTGAATCAGCCATACAGGCAGCCTTAAAAGGCGACACATCATTGTATAAGCCCTGTCAGCCAAGAGTTCGTATAACAAAAAAAATAATTCAGTATTAATTTGATTTTTTTACAACCATTGGTGTTTTTTTCCTGACAAAGAAACTTTCCTGATATAACTGGCTCTATGACAAACTACACGACATGGAAATTTTT
>CBIHLW010000444.1:0-2902 GCA_966210755.1 uncultured bacterium | reverse complement strand
CTCTTTCTCCGCTCTCTTCTTACAGTTCTTCTTCCCTCAACACAGCCAAAGGAGATCTGTTGACTACACCACGGCTATTTACCAGCCCGGTAAAAACGGTCAGCAAACAAACCAATACAAATACAATCAATAATTCCATCCAGGGAATGGTAAATGCTGTTTCAAATATATATTTCGCCAGCAACCAGCTCAAAGCCAGTGACAGGATCATTCCCGTTGCAGCGGCAAGTGCGCCAAGAAAGAAATATTCAAGTGCTGTGATATAATAGATCTGTCTGCGGCTTGCGCCCATAGTTCTTAGTAAAACACTTTCCTGCATTCGCTGATACCTGCTGATCAGTACAGAGGCGATCAATACTACCAATCCCGTAATGATACTGAATGCAGCCATGAAGCGGATCACAAATCCAACCTTGTCGAGCAATTTGTCCAGTATGTTCAATATCAGCGTGAGATCTATCATGGATACATTAGGAAACCGCTGTACGATAAGCTGCTGATACCTGGCCGAGGTTTGTTTGTCAGGAATTCTGGTCATCAGTACCAAAAACTGAGGCGCTGTTTCAAGTACACCTGATGGAAACACAACCAGGAAGTTGGTTTGTATCCTGTTGAAATCAACCTTACGCAGACTTCCAACCAGGGCAGGCACAATGGAACCCTGCACATTGAATACCATGGTATCACCAATATCAATTCCATTTCTTTCTGCAAATCTTTCTTCTAATGAAATAAAAATATTGCCTGTTCGCTGATCCGGTTTCCCAACCCATCTTCCTTTAGTGATCTTTTCCGAATCAGTTAACGAATCCCGGAAGGTGACCCTGTATTCCCTGCTGAATACCCATTTTCGCATGGGAAGCGTGCTGTCTTTTTCAAGTGTTGCGGCAGTGATCTGGTTCACCTGTTCCAGCCGCATATTTACAATAGGCACAACTGCATGTACGGGTAATCCCTGCTGCATTGTCAGCGCAACCAGACTATCTTTTTGTGCAGGTTGAATGTCAAACAATACCGCATTGGATTGTCCGCTGCTGGCAGAAAGCGATATCCTGTTGAGCAGGATGGACTGAATATTAAAAAGGAGGCAAATGAATGTGGTGCCCAGGCCAATAGCAACAATGAGTATGACCGTTTGATTATTGGGCCGGAACAAATTGGCCAGTCCCTGTCTCCATAAATAACTCCAGGACTCAGGAAATAATTTTCTAACAGTCCACATCAGTGATCTTGCTATGAGAACCAGAATTAAAAATGAGGTCAGCACACCTGCGCTAAAGAACAAAGCCTGGTCCCATTCCTGTAGCTGGATAAAACTAAATACAAGAATAAAAAGAAGGATCAGAAGAAATACCAGCCATTTTGCAGGATCAAACAACCTCGGAGGTTGAAGCGATACCCTCAATGTATTTAATGGAGATACATTCCTTATTGATATTAATGGCAGCAACGCAAAAAGAAAAGAGATCACAATACCCAATAATATTCCCTGTACTATGGCAGGCCATGAAATACCACTACTCACCTGCAGCGGTAAAAAATCTTTGAGTACATAAGGCAGGAATTGCTGAACAAGGGTGCCTGCAGCAGCACCTGCAATTGAACCGATGCTTCCGATAACAACTATCTGGATAAGGTATATCAGGAATGCCTGCCATCCCTGTGCACCAAGGCATCTCAAAATGGCAACTGCGTTGATCTTTTCGCGAACATAAATATGGATGGCACTTGCCACCCCAATGCACCCAAGCAGCAATGCAATGAAACTAATGAGCGATAAAAATTGCATCAGGTCCGTAAGCGACCGGCTTACATCTTCTCTCTGGCTTTCAACCGTGTCATAATTGATGCCTTCTTTGATAAGTCGGGGCTCTATGCTTTCCACCAATGCATTTACATCAACAGCCTTGTCAAATTTGAAAAAGAATGTGTAACCGATCCTGCTTCCTTTTTGTTCCAGACCTGTTTGTTCAAGGTATTGTAAGGGTATGTAAACCAGAGGGGCCACCGAGGCAGCAATGCCTGTTTGTCCTGGCGCACTTATCAGGCTTCCTTCAATTACAAAATTCATTGTTCCTAACCGGATGGAATCTCCTGCCTTAGCATTGTATTGCAATAGTAAGGTCTGGTCTACAAGTGCAGACTTTTTATTGCGGAAAGATTGCGCTGCCGTAGAGGGTTCTGTTTCAAGAGAACCATAGTAAGGAAAGTCACCACTCAGTGCACGAACCTGAACCAGCCTGGTTCCACCGTTTTTTATAAAATAGATCATTGAGGTAAAGTCACGCTCTTCAGACCTCCTGTCACCAATTGAATCAACCAGCCTGCTGATGTCTTCACTTACTTTCCTGTTGCTTCTAAGTTCAAGGTCGGCACCAAGAAGGGTTGCAGCCTGGTCATCTATTTCCTTCCTCATGTTATCGCCCAAAGAATATATGGCTACCATGGCAGCAATGCCAAGTATGATGGAAGAAATGAATAGCACCAGCCGGGAGCGATTGCGTCTGCTATCACGCCAGGCCATTTTTAGTATCCAGTAAAAAGAGACTTTCATATTGATCCTGAATTAAATGGTCGGGATAATAAGACCAGCCATTCCGCACTTTATTTAATTAAGCCTTCCACCTTTGAGTTTGATGATCCTGTCGGTTTTATTTGCCAGCTCCAGGTTATGTGTTACCATGATTAAAGTAGTGCCTGCCTTTTCATTCAGGTTAAAGATCAGGTCAACGATCTTTGCGCTGGTCTCGTCATCCAGATCTCCTGTTGGTTCGTCGGCAAAAAGGATCCGCGGATTATTTGAAAACGCACGCGCCAGTGATATTCTTTGTTGTTCTCCACCGCTCAGCTGGGAAGGGTAGTGGTGGCTCCTGAGTGACAATCCGACTTTATCCAGCAATTC
>CBIHLW010000443.1:0-2909 GCA_966210755.1 uncultured bacterium | reverse complement strand
AGACATGCTGGCCGCGCTGGCAAGCGACGATCCGGGGCTTCTCGACAAGATCAAAGGCGAAGCGGCCGGAACCCTGAACGGCAAGGGGCTTCTCTGGATGGTCGAGAAGCCCGGCGGCGAGCCATCCTATTTGTTTGGCACCATGCACATGATCTGCGCTAACGATATAGGTATCAGCGATAGCCTTAGTTATGCCATTAAAAATACAGACAGGGTCTATCTTGAAATTGATATGGACGACATGATGGGCATGATGATGGGTGCCATGAATAAAATGACCATGCGTGGCGATACCACCTTATCTGATCTTTTAAGTGAAGAAGATTACACCAAAGTGAAAAATTTCTTTGAATTGAAAACAGGGGGGTTGATGCCATTTTCAATGGTTGAAAAATTCAAACCCATGCTGGTTGGTTCCATGGTGATGGAACAATTAAAGCAATGTCAGAACATGATCGTAATGGAACAACTGGTAATGGAAGAAGCCGGCAAACATAATAAAGAGATCGATGGTCTTGAGACACTTGAATACCAGCTTGGTATTTTTGATCAGATTCCCTATGCCACGCAGGCAAAATACCTGCTTGAAATGATCAATGATTCCGGCAAGGAAGGCAACGATGCTGAATTGGTGATCATGACCAATGCTTACCGGAACCAGGAGCTCAATAAAATGGATGAATTGATCAATAAAGAAGCATCCATTTCCGGCTATACCGATATTCTTTTATACAACCGCAATGTAAACTGGGCCAACAAACTACAAACGCTCATGCCGCAAAATGCAGTGGTGATAGCGGTGGGCGCAGGCCACCTTCCGGGCGATAAGGGAGTGATCAATTTATTACGAAAAGCAGGCTACAAGGTAGATCCTGTGAAAAATGATATGATAATTAAAAAGAAGGAAGAGGAAATATAAATACATTCCCAGCCTGCTGTTACTGGTTAAAAAAAATCATCCCTGAACGAAGCCTGGTTAATCCGGGCTTTTTGTTATTAAGGTTTTCCCTTTAAAAGAACCGGCTCGTTAAGCATTTCTGCCACCCTTCTGAAAAATTCCTGTATGGACGGGTATTCTTCGGATTTAAATTCCGCGCTTTTTATGTCAATCAACAAACTAACCCTCAATTCCTGTCCTGATAAGCTCATTTCTCTTGCAGCCACCAGGTTGCCGCCAGGAATCATGAGCTTTATGTTTTTGGGTAAAGGTTCAATGGTAAAGGATTCAGGAATTTTAAATACAGCATTCAGTATGCAGGTTGTTTCCGCACCAAAGTCGATATTGGTAAATCGATTCTCTGAAATAAAAGGATTCTTATCAAAACCGGTAAAAAAGTTATAGTTCAACAAATAATAGTTTCCCGTTCTGTTCAAGGGCTGTTTTATATTAAATTCATGAATCAGTGCGGCTGAATCAATATCCAGGTTGTGTATTTCAAATGAATCGACTTCTATATTTTGCACTCCCTGCACAAACCTTCCCCGATAGGCTTCTTTATTATGTGCGTATTTTTCAGCATTTCCAACTCTTGCATAATCATACTGACTCACCCTGGTTTTGCTCAACATCAGGTTATCACTAACTGTACCCTTCAGGTCAATATGGTAATACCTTTTTTTTCCCTCATCACGGAGTAATATAAACCCAGGATTCTTTTTATCAACCACAAAACCAATAGTATTTAAAAGTTCAACAGGTATCATGTTTACAGGAGTATAATAATCTGTTGCATCAAGTATATATTTTTTCCCTTCCATTTCCACACAGCCAACAACCTTATTGAACTGGTCAAGGAAAGAATAGGTGGTATCCACCTTACCGTGCGACCTCTCGCTTACCAGAAGGGGAAATACATTCAATCCTGCACCACGAAGCAGGTTAATTAGAAGCAGGTTGATCTCACCACTACTACCTTTTTTATCTGCCAGTACGGATTTTACATGATTCATGGCATATTTTGATTCAATATCATTCCATATTATGCCTGATCTTACATAATTGAAAATGCTTACCATTCTTTCATATGGACTTCCTGCCTTATCCCATATTGGTTTTACATCATCAGAACCGGCAAGGGATCTTTTTAATGCGCCGCCAAAATTTTTATCTTCCAGCAATTCTTTGTTCAGCTGTTGCCATGTTGTAGTATATTTTATGGTTTGACCATACCGGGTTACGGCGGAGAGCTGGAAGTCTATTCTTTGAAGGTAATTCCTGAATGAAGGACTGTAATTTTCACCCCTTAAACCAGGGATATGTTTCATAGCAAATGAGATGCGGCCTGTCTGGGCATCGCGCTGTATATCTACATCAAGAGCAGGGCTCTTCTTTACTACATAAGTAAAAACTGCATTTGGAACCACATAAAGATTATAATAGCTGAACATAACGGGAATGTCCGTTTGAAAATACCAGTCGTTCAATCCACCATAATGTTCCATTATGCTTTCGTACCCGTACTCAATAATGCTGCCGGCCTTCACATTGGGAAGGGCAAAACTCACTTCTGAATACAGTTCATTTATCTTTCGCTTATAAATAGATTTTTTATCGAGGTGGCTCCATTCAGGATCTCCATTTGCTCCAGTGGTAACTGAAAATCCATCGATCTTCCTGATTAATTCAAAATCATCCTTACTGTAATAGGGTATTTTGATATTAGCCCTTTCAATTCCGTTATCCTTCAGGATTTTTATCCTGATCCTTCTTGTAGTAACTAACCTGTACTCATCATCATAATTAGATGTAGCCTTATCGAATATCACAACCGCATCTGCTTCCTTATCAAAAGAACATTCTTTTAAATTATACTGGTCCTGGGTAATGGTTTCAATTTCCGGGTTCGATTGTGAAACACAAAAAACTGAAATTAACAGGAAGGAGGAAATAAGTACCGGCCGGAATATGG
>CBIHLW010000442.1:0-2911 GCA_966210755.1 uncultured bacterium | reverse complement strand
GAATTATTCTATGTTTTATTATTTCTGGGAATGCGCTGAATTAATGAAGGAATGTTAAACAGATTTAGCTTGCCCGCATTTGATGTTTGAGATGAATTCCAACTTACAGTTACCATCATCTTCGGACAAAATCCTTTAACCTATTCCCTGTGTTCAGGATTATTCAAAAAGCTGGAATCCGATAATGTTCTCAGAAAATGAACGAGATCGTTCTCATCCTGATCTGTAAGCTGAATGCCATTCACCAATAGTGGATCCAGTGTATTGCTTTGATGAATGCCTGTACGGTAGTGTTGTATCATATGCCGGGGCAGACTAAAGCGTCCATCGTGTGAATAATAAGAAGTAAACTCAAGGTTACGTAAACTTGGTACCCTGAATTTCAGCGAGTCGGAGGATTTACCTGTCACCCTCATCAATCCCCAATCGTTCAGGTTCATATCTTTTTCAAGTCCTATGTTCCTGAAACTAAAATCAGTAAATAAAGGCCCGGTATGACAGCTGCTGCAATTGTTCTGGAATAACAGGTAACCGTTTTGTTCCTGAGGATCAAAGTTTTCAAGCCCCTGCATTACCCTGTCATATTTTGAACCGGCAGAAACCATATTGATCAGGAACTGGCTTAATGCTTTGTAAATGCGGTCTTCATTTATTTCGCTGTCGCCAAACGCATTTCTAAACATGTTGCTGTAAACCTGATCGGCTTTGAGTTTATTCATCACATTGGAAATGCTTTCTGCCATTTCTGTTGGATCGGTAATGTGTTTTTTGTAAATACTTTCCAGGCTTACTCCACTACCATCCTGATTCAGTACAGGGTACCAGGCAAGATTGAAAAGGCCGGGTGCATTCCTCAAAGTATGCGAATTGTTATAACCGTGGCTCCGGTCATGATCCAGTGTGGTAAATGCTGCAGCAGGTTCATGACAGGACGAACATGGAAAATTTCCATCTATGGACAAACGGCCATCATAGAATAATTTTCTGCCCAGTAAAATGCCTTCGTTTGTCAATGGGTTATTCCGGAAAGTATAGGTGGGTGCCGGAAATCCTGGCGGAACCTGGAAATTGATGCGGTTTGGAATTACAGGGGGATCGTTTTTGCGGCAGCTTTCGAGCATGAAGGCCCCGCCGAGAATAAAAATTAAAATGAATAGTATAACCAGGTGTCGTATCAAATGAATAGTGAATGAACATCTAATCTATAAAATTACTCAGGAAATTACCTGTTAAAAATTACCCGGTCTTATTTTTTTTCTCACTTCTATTTTTTGTGATGATCTTTTTTTCGAGTCCAGTCTTTTTTCCTTTGTCATCTTTGAAGGTTTGGTAGCGATCCTTGCTTTCTTTTTTTTAAGCGCAGCGCTTACCAGATCATTTATTTTTTCAATGTATTCTTCTTTATTGGCCAGCTGGGTGCGGTGTGTTTGTGATTTTACCACCAGTTCTCCCTCAGCATTGATACGGTTGATAAGTTTTTCAAGCAGTCTTATTTTCTGTTCATTACTCAATAAGCGGGAAGCCTCAATGTTGAACCGGGCAATCACTGCTGTTTCTACTTTGTTTACATTTTGTCCTCCCTTTCCTCCGCTTCTGGTTGTTTGAAGCTTTATTTCTGAACTGATATCCGGCATAGCTGGGAATGGCGATTTACGCGTTAAGAATACAAAGTTAATCCTTACATCTTACTAATGTTAGTTGTATGCAGCGGTACAGGATCATCATAATTATGAATTGTATTTTAGGAATTTCGGATCCGGAGTTATTCATTCCGCCTGTGTAATCAGTAGCCGGATGGATATATTTGCCAGGGAAAATGTTGATTCATATTCTTCATTCGTAATTCTTAATTCTCTATGCGTGTTGTAATTCAAAGAGTGTCGTTTGCCCATGTAAAGATTGATGAAAAGATGCAGGGTTCCATTGATAAAGGATTGCTTGTATTACTGGGTATTGAAGAAGCGGATGGAGAGGAGGATGTTAAGTGGTTAGGTAATAAGATCGTTAACCTCAGGGTATTTGATGATGAAGAGGGGGTGATGAACAGGTCAGTAACCGAAATCAGGGGTGGAATATTATTGATTAGCCAGTTCACGCTCCTTGCATCCACAAAAAAAGGAAACCGTCCGGGTTATAGCCGTGCCGCCAAACCGGAAATGGCCAGAAGTTTATACGAAAGGATGATCATTCAGCTGGAATCAGATCTTGAAAGGAAGATACAAACCGGTGTATTTGGTGGAGATATGAAGGTTGAATTATTAAATGACGGGCCGGTAACAATTATTATTGATTCGAAGAACAGGGAGTGAAGGGCATCAATGGTGTAACGTGATCTGCGGTTTTATTAAAAGACAGTAAGCTTTAATGTTTCTCCTGTTTACGATTAAGCCTTCACGATGCCTATTGCCGTAAATTTGCTTCCTTGACAACAAAAACTGACATACAATCCAGAAATGATATTGAAACTTTTTTATGGGCCTTTTACAAAAAAGCCTTTGACGATGATCTTATCGGCCGGTTTTTTACAGAGGTAGTACCCCTTGACCTTCCTTCCCATGTTCCCATTATTGCAGATTTCTGGGATTCGGTTGTATTTAATGCGCGGGGTTACAGAAAAAACGTGATGGAGGTGCACCAGCATATTCACCTTCTTTCAAACATCAAAAAAGAACACCTTGACCGTTGGGTAAAGATCTTTACTGAAACTACGGATGAATTTTTTGAAGGAGAGAAAGCTACACTTATGAAACATCGTGCCCGGTCCATAGCTACACTTATGGATATTAAGCTGAATCATGGAGGAATGGGAGGGAGATAGGGAGAGGTGGAGTCGGGAGTCGGGAGTCAGAAGTTCAAAGTTCAAAGTTCAAAGTTCAAAGTTCAAAGTCAGGTCGTTTATACTAATAAGAGT
>CBIHLW010000441.1:0-2921 GCA_966210755.1 uncultured bacterium | reverse complement strand
AAATTATGCTACCATGCTATTCCATAATCCTCTCCATGATTAGAGGATCCTCCCCAGAAGCTTCCATGTTTCCAGTCAAAATAAATTGCATTGATGGGACCACTGGTTCGGCTGCCAAAACTTAAGGTATACCCCATCTTTATTAGTTCATCCTTTATGGACTGCGGTGTTTTGTTCTGCAATAACAGGTGACCGGGCTTGGGCATCCTGTCCGTTGTTTTTGACCCGCCAAGTGAAAGCCATAACTGGTTGGTGTTGATGTTGGCGGCTTCTGCAGCCTCCTGAACAGTCATTCCAAATTCAACGATATTCAAAAAGAACTGCAATAAATTCTGGTCCTGTGTATCGCCTCCCTGCACGGCAAATGAAAGAAATGGTTTTCCATCTTTTAATGCCATCGAAGGCGTCAGCGTTACTCTTGGCCGCTTACCAGGCGCCACCACATTAAAAGGATTCAGTGATGCATCCAGTACAAAACTCTGCATCCGCTGACTCATTCCAATACCGGTATTACCAGCAATGCATGCAGGTAACCAGCCACCACTTGGGGTGATGGAAACCACCCATCCTTCTTTATCTGCAGCTTCAACGGTGGTGGTCCCCATCCATAATCTTTCCTGGTATGCTGCCTGCGATGAACTGTTTTGCATATCGTGAACCGGTGCAAAATTCCTCCTGGAAGTATCCATCTCAAAACCTCTTTGTTTCAAAAGTTCCAGGTATGGATTCTTCAATCCTTCAAATGGATAGGGGTCGCCGGGTCCTGTTTTTTCATCATTCTTTTCAAACCCGATTAGCGACGCTCTTTGCTTTGCATACTCCTTACTCAACAATCCTTTTATGGGTTCGTGGGGTAAAAAATATGGATCGCCATAATAGAAATCGCGGTCAGCAAATGCCAGGTTCATAGCCTGGTAAATGGTATGAATATATTGAGCGCTGTTATATCCCAATTTCCTGAGATCAAAATTCTCAAGTATGTTCAAAGCCTGTAATAAAACCGGTCCCTGCGTCCATTGCTGAAGCTTAAACACGTCTATACCTTTATAATTTACCTGTAAAGGCTCTTCTTCAATCACCTTCCATGCAGCCAAATCCTCCAGTGTATGCAATCCACCCTGTTCACGGCTGCCTCGTACAAATTCTTTTGCGATATCACCCTTATAAAAACGATCGTATGCCGCCATGATCGCTTGTTTGCGGCTTTTGCCCTTTTTAAGTGCACCTCGTTCTGCCTCAACCAGTTTAGTAAGTGTGTTCAAAAGATCCTGCTGCACAAATATTTCACCTGCCTCCGGTGCTTCTCTTTTTTCACCTGCGTTTGTTAAAAAAACTTTGGCACTGTAGGGCCATTCCTTTATCCGATTCTTATTTCTTTCAATGCTATTGGCAGTTTGTGCATCAATGGCGTATCCCTTAGCCATTTCCATTGCAGGAGCAAGCACTTTTTCCAGGCTCATCGTTCCATAGCTGGCCAGCATATATAATAAACCACCGGGTGTGCCCGGGGTTGTAGCTGCAAGGGGACCATATTCAGGAGGAAAGTCAAAACCTTTTGATTTAAAAAATTCTGGTGTTGCTCCTGTTGGTGCTACCCCCATTGCGTTGATGGCAATTACTTTTCTGGTTTTTGGATTATAAATAAGCGCCTGGGTTTCTCCTCCCCAGCTCAACACATCCCACATGGTACAGGTGGCAGCGAGCATGGCACAGGCAGCATCAACTGCATTACCACCCTGCTGAAAGATCATGGCTCCGGCAGTAGCTGCCAGCGGTTTCCCGGTAATGGCCACCCAGTGATTCCCATGCAATGGAGGTTTTTGCGTTTGTTGTGCGCTGGCAGTTTCAAAAAAAATGGCCAGAACAACTAAGAATGTGTACTTCATTCCAGTTAATTTGTTTATTAATATAAATCATCTTTCAGAGCTCTTTACTTACTGTCCATTACAGAACCACCTCAGCATACACGGGGAAATGATCCGAAGAAAACCTGCCCTGCCATGACTGGGAAAGTGTTGCATGTTTCAATACCCTGATTCCATTTTTAATAAAAATGTAATCTATGGGCTGGTCATGAATTTCTTTTGGACCAAATGCATTAAAGGTTCCCATCGGGCCATAATGTGGCTTTTTAGAAACCAGGCGGGTATCAGTTAACCTCTTACTATTTGAGCTGTCTGTAAGCACTTGTATAGGTTCGTCATTGGGCTGGGCATTAAAATCACCCGTAACTATTACCTGAGCGCTTCCTGCGATCTCGCTGATCTTTGACAATAATAATTCAGCACTTTCTTTACGCGCTACTTTCCCCATATGATCAAAATGGGTATTGAAATGGAAAAAAACTTTTTTTGTTTTTTTATCCCTGAATGAAGCCCAGGTTACTACCCTTTCAAATGCAGCATCCCATCCTTTTTTACCCGCAACGTCTGTTTGCTCAGCAAGCCAGAAAGTTTCAGATTTTAATAAGTGAAGTCTGGTGGTATCATAAAATATTGCAGAGAACTCGCCGGCCTTCATTCCGTCCTTTCTTCCCTTACCTGCATATTTGAAACGTTTTAACTGAAGCTGCATATCCTGCAGTTGTGAATACAAGGCTTCCTGCACACCTAAAAGATGCGTGTCGTGAAAAAGGATCTGACTTGTGACCTTATCCTTACGGTATGGCCATGCATTTAAACTATCTCCCGGATTATCATAACGGATATTGAAACTCATCACATGAAGTTCCTGAGCGGTTACCGGCAATACCATCACCAGTAATAAAAAACAGAGGTAATATTTTTTCACCCCGTAAAAATAGGCAGGCTTTGCCTTAGTTGGCACGTTCTTTTATCACATAAGAACTGGATGTAGTAAAAGCCTGGATCTGGAAAAAAGGAAAAATTTACCTGGCGTTGGTAACAGCCAGCTTTACTTTA
>CBIHLW010000440.1:0-2922 GCA_966210755.1 uncultured bacterium | reverse complement strand
TATTAAGTATTTAATCCAGCAGTTTTCTTCGGGTAAGGAATAGAACTGAATCAAATTAATAATATAAAATGAATAACAATACAGGTTTACCGGACCACTTTATAGCCATTTGTAACCATCGGCCGGAAATTGAACCGAATGGTATGTACGTTAAAGCAAATCAGGCTGAATGAAGGCGATTTAAAACATTCGGGGCTGCTGATCATATTTCATTTCCCCAACCGGATCAGAAGGAAGATATTTTTTCTGCTCAGCAGTACATTTATCAGTTCAGCTATGGGAATTACTGAATAAAATGCTTCCTGCCAGGTTGGTTTCATTTAATAACCTGGGTAATATCTTTTCCCAAACAATATCACATTGGCCCTCCCTTTGAGAACATTGCCCGTTGTGCGGTATTTGAATTCGATCCTGTCAATATACCTTCCGTCTTTTGCCAGTTCAATAATCCTGCTGTATTGGTCGGCGAGTATCACTTCATCAATATTGGGCTCAAGTTTATCACCATTATCAAAATAAATTTTCACGTCATTGATCCTTACTTCCCTGTCTTCCACTTTAAACCTTATTGCTGTAAACTGATTATGGCTGTTGATCCTTATCTCATCCTTATCCCGCACAAAATTTACTTTGCTTTCAGATAATAGTTCCCAGCCTTCTTCCACTCCAATGCTTTTCCTTGAAGAACTGCAGGAAGCCAGTGCGAATAAAAATATTAACAGTAAAATGGTTCCGGATGCTGTGCTCCTGGTAAAAACTTTCTTCATAAATAAGATTTAATTGAAACTATTCAATTTTTATTCCTTGTTGTTCAGCGGACGGAACCATAATGAAATAAATTTTTTATAGCAGGGGTTGCATCAGTGGGCATCAAAGTTGTAGTGAGACAATCGTATAATCATTACAAACATTAAAAACAGAATAGGTTATGAAAAGAACAATCCTCGCAATGCTACTAGTGGGAAGCAGTTGTGCTGTATTTGCACAGGATGAAACCTCAGACAATTCAGCAATTACCACAAGTACGGAATACAATGCCTATGGTGCATTTACAGCAACCGCACCTGATTATGTGAACAGTTATGTTATAAGGGATTTTCCAACGGCTACTGATGTACGGTGGAGACAGGCTGGAGAGTGGTGGCATGGATACTACCTGGAAGCAGGAATGCCCATGCATGTATACTATAATAATGCAGGTGAAACATTTCGTGTAGCCATTCCGGTTAGGCAAAGCCTCATCCCTGATAATGTGGTAACAACAGTAGTGGGTCTTTATGGTCCTATGGTTTATGATGTGAATACCATTAAAGGAACCAATGGCCAGGATATTTATCATGTGCGTTTGCTGGAAGATGGGAACCTGGTGCATAAATACCTCAATGCGGATGGTACGGAAGCCATTGATGTATGGAGAATAGATGTAGCAGATAGTGATCTTCATTCAGGAATGAACAACAATGTTATTTCTGATGACAATGCGGATTCTAATATTAAGGAAATGAAGATCAAAAGAGATGGTGATGAACTGAAGATCAAGACAGAAACAAAAGATGGTAAAGAAACAAAAACAAAGATCAAAGACGGTAAGGTAAAGACAAAAACTGATGATTAATTTGTTGAAGTAATTGATTAACCCGGCATTTTGCCGGGTTTTTTTATCATTATTTAAATACTTGTGGTACACCAATTGTACTTTGATATTAAAATAAGCATATGAAAGCAATACTCGTAGCAGCAGGCGTGGCGGGTGCAGCCATAGCGGGTGCTATACTATATATGAAGAAAACTAAATGGCGCAGGTCCGGTGTAAATGGATTTCAACTTCCGGAAAAAAAAGCTGATGGCCAGATAAGGGAAATGAAATACAGTATGGGTTAAAAATTCAACAATGAGCCAGGCTTTTGTAAAAGAGGGAGATGCCCGGTGGTTACACGATGTTCAACCTACGTTGCAGGCGTTGACCATTTTTCTGACCTCCGAAAATAATGGGATCAGGGTATATGAAAAGTCAGGTAGTATCGATTCCCAAACCGGGCGACAGGTACACCTGATGAGTAATGGCATGTCGTATACAAAAGATGATGAAGGAAAATGGATGATCCTGTGGTAAGCAGTGCTCATTTATTTGTTAATTCATCCAAAAAAATGGATCTGTATAAAGCGGACCATTCAGTAAACATGGAATTCCTTTAATTTTGAAAGGAATGAGAAACCTCTTTTGTATCCTCTTTGCTCTTGGATTTGCAGTTTCCGTTTCTGCGCAGAAAGTTTATTTCATTTACCTTCAAACAGAAAATGGGTCACCATTTTATGTAAAAATGGGCGACAATATCTTAAGCTCAACTTCCTCAGGCTATTTGATACTTTCTGAACTGGTTGACAGTACCTACCAGCTTTCCATTGGCTTCCCCTCTACAAATCAGGACTATAAATTCAGGTTATCTCCAGGCGGAAAGGATAAAGGTTTTTTGATAAAGCATTTTGATTTTGGCTGGGGTTTGTATGATTTACAGGCCCTTTCCATCCTCAAACCAATGCAAAATGATATGCAAGGATCTGGCACATACCGGATGAAAAATGACAATTTCACCCTGCTTCTTTCAAAGGCTGCAGGGGATACCAGTTTATTGTGGGTTGCCATTCCTGCTAAAAATGATTTGGTGATAGCAGAACCAGTAAAGAAAGAAGAGATAGCAAGACCAGATGCCAAGGAAAATACGGAAGTGGTGATGGATACACCGGTCACTGCCTCCCGGGAAACTATTTTAAAAGATAGTGTTGAAAACCTTTCACTGAAGCACGAGCCTCCTGCAGATTCCATAACCAGGATAACAGACAGGATTGCGGAATCCAGGCAGAAGGAATTAAAACAAGCTCCGCTGGAAAAGGAACATATAAAAGATACTGTGGCAATAGATA
>CBIHLW010000439.1:0-2924 GCA_966210755.1 uncultured bacterium | reverse complement strand
ATGTTTCACCCCGTGGCATTTACAAAAACATTCATCATGATTGTGGATGCTTTGCTGGTGTTGACGCTGGCACCTGTCCTTATATCCTTTTTCATGAAAGGTAAATTCAAGCCGGATAGTGCTAACCCGGTAAACCGCTTTTTAGAAAAGATTTACGAGCCGGTGATCCGCTGGGTAATGAGGTGGAGAAAAACAACACTGGGTATTAATATTATTGCCTTGCTTATTTCCATACCATTGTTAAGAAGCCTGGGAACTGAGTTTATGCCCCCGCTGGATGAACAAAGCATCTTATTCATGCCTGTAACACTGCCCGATATTTCCAACTCAGAAGCAAAAAGGATCCTACAGGTTCAGGATAAAATCATTAAATCGGTACCAGAGGTGGATAAGGTGCTGGGAAAGGCAGGAAGAGCAAGTACAGCTACCGATAACTCTCCCATCAGCATGATTGAAACTATCATAATGCTAAAGCCAAGGAGTGAATGGAGAGATGGAATTACAAAGGCAGACATTATCAGTGAACTGGATGCCAAGCTTCAAATACCAGGCGTGGTGAACGGATGGACACAACCCATCATTAACCGGATCAATATGCTTTCAACCGGTATCAGGACAGATGTTGGTATAAAAGTATACGGACAGGATCTGAATACAATTGCTTCAGTCTCTGAACAGGTTAAAGCAGTTCTTGAAGGTACTCCGGGGATTGCTGATCTATATGTTGAGCCTATTACCGGAGGTAAATACTTATCTATTGATGTACGACGCCAGGATTTAGGCAGGTATGGTCTTAATGTAGAAGATGTCAATCAAACAGTTGAATCCGCACTGGGGGGTGCTCCAATTGGCCAGACTGTTGAGGGCCGTCAACGGTTTTCTATCAGTGTTCGCCTTGCCCAGGAATATAGAAATAGTGTGGAGCAAATCAAACGGATTCCATTGCAGTCACCGGCTTCTGGTGAAGTGCCCTTAAGCGCGGTTGCAGATATAAAATTTGAGGATGGTCCGCCCATGATCAATTCAGAAAATGCCTTACTAAGAGGTGCTGTACTATTCAATGTACGTGGAAGAGATTTGGGTGGAACAGTAGAAGAAGCCATGGAAAAACTCAATGCAGAAAAGGGAATATTGCCCCCGGGATATTTTATAGAATGGAGCGGGCAATATGAGAACTTAATAAGAGGCCAGCAAACACTGATGTGGATCGCACCTATTGTGTTGGTTATTATTTTCTTCTCCTTGTATTTAGCATTTCATTCTATCCGGGAAGCATTGCTAAGTCTCATTACCATCCCATTTGCACTTATTGGGGGAGCATACATTATCTATTTCTGGGGTGTCAATCTTTCCGTAGCAGTAGCTGTTGGATTTATCGCACTTTTTGGAATTGCAGTGGAAACAGGTATTGTGATGGTTATTTATTTAAACGATGCCATGCGTCAATTGGTTGAGGCAAAAGGAAATTCAAAGGAAACTATTTCAAAGGCGGATCTGAAGGAATACGTGATACATGGAGCCGCCAAAAGATTGAGGCCTAAAATAATGACCGTATGTGTTTCGCTTTTTGGTTTGGTACCTGTTCTTTGGTCCACAGGAGTAGGTACTGATGTGATGAAGCCTGTGGTATTGCCAATGATTGGAGGGGTATTTACATCGGCCATTCACATTCTATTGGTAACACCGCTGATATTTTTAATGGCAAAGGAATATGAGTTAAGAAAATTCGGAAAACTGGAAGTATATGATGTTAAACATTAAAAGATACTTGTGGCTGTTATTACTTACGCCGGTAGCTTCCTTTGCGCAGCAAAAGGAAGTATTGAGCCTGGATGAGATCATACAAAGAATTGACAGCAATAACCTTCAACTTAAAAGCTATGCCTTGCGTGCAGAAGCCTATAAATACAGCGGCGATGCAGCTACTTCCTGGATGCCTCCAATGGTTGGATTGGGAACCTTTCAAACACCGTATCCTTTCCAGGAAGTAATGGATGAAGGAGATAAAGGGATGCTGATGTTGAGGATTGAACAGGAAATTCCAAGCCGGGCCAGATTGCAAGCCAGGAAGAACTATATACAATCGCAAGGCAATATAGAAAATGCCGCCAGGTACGTTGCTCTAAACGACCTGAAAGCGCAGGCAAGGCGGCAATATTTTACCTGGTTGATCGCGCTTGAGCGTATCAGCATCATTCAAAGAAATGAAAAGGTCCTGGAAACCATGAAGAAGGTCGAAGAGGTGCGGTATCCTTATAACCAGTCCCAGTTAAGCAGCGTATACAGGGCAGACGCAGAAATACAGAAAAACAATTCAATGCTTATAATGCCACAGGCCGAAATTGCCAGGGCAAAAGCATACCTGAACGCATTGATGAACAGGCCGGGCAATTTAGACTTTACCATTGATCCCGGTTATGAACCTGGATTAGAAACCGGCAATGTCTATGATACTGCAAATCTTGCGGTATTAAGAAAGGATGTTTTACAAATGGATGAAAATATCCGCTCCATGCAATTGAATATTGAGGCGATGAAGCTGGAACGTAAGCCAGGTTTCCGCATTCAATTTGATCATATGTCACCATTTTCTTCAATGATGCCGCGGGGTTTCAGTGTAATGGGAATGGTATCTATTCCTATCGCCCCATGGTCAAGAAAGATGTACCAGTCAGAGATCAAGGCCATGCAGTTCAACATAGATGCCATGCAGAATGAAAGGTCTGGCATGTTACAGGAAACGGCAGGCATGTTATACGGGATGCAGGCAGAAATTCAAACTATGCAAAGGCGCATAAGAACAATGGAGGAAAAAGTGATACCTGCACTTCAAAAAACCTTTGATGCCAGTTACCTTACTTACCAGGAAAACAAACTTTCATTGACAGTTGTATTGGATAATTGGGAAGCCCTCAATATGATGC
>CBIHLW010000438.1:0-2928 GCA_966210755.1 uncultured bacterium | reverse complement strand
CTTTGAATCAAACCAATTTGCTATATGAGGAATACATGCTTGCGAGCGGTTGTACTACTTCTATGTACATTCTCCGTTACGGTTCTATTTGCTCAGGACCGAAGGATCACAGGAACCATTACAGATGAAAAACAAGCGCCACTTCCGGGGGCTACCATTACTGTAAAAGGTACCAGCATTGCCACTACTTCCAATGAATCGGGAAGGTTCACCATCAACGTGCCGGCCAGTGCCAGGGTGCTGGTTGTTTCTTATGTGGGCATGGAGCCTCGCGAAGTAACCATAGGGTCGGGCAACGATATCAGTGTAACCCTTTCCGGTAATGCTGCCACGCTCACCGATGTGGTGGTGGTAGGTTATGGCAGGGCAAGAAGGGCCAACCTCACTACGGCGCAGTCAACCGTATCATCAAAAGATATTGAAAAGACCGTAAATACTACCATTGAGCAGGCCATTCAGGGTCGTGCTGCCGGTGTATATGTTACTCAAAATTCAGGTCAGCCAGGTGGCGCCATTTCTGTGAACATTCGTGGCGTGAGTTCGCTCAACCGCACACAACCTCTATATGTAATTGATGGCGTGCAGATCCAGCAAAGCGAAGATGTTTCATTTGGTTCATCATCTTCATCCAACCCTTTGTCCGGATTGAACCCTGCTGATATAGAAGACATCCAGATACTTCAGGGTCCTTCTGCAACGGCTATCTATGGTTCACGCGGCACCAATGGTGTGATACTGGTTACTACAAAACGCGGACGTGCCGGTGATTTCAAGATCAACTATGCTTATCAATACAATCTTCAGACACCTCCGCAACACAGGCTTGAAGTGATGAACCTGAGTGAGTATGCGCAAATGGTAAAAGAATACCATGCAATTGCCGGCGGTACTACCCCTGATTATTTTCTTGATCCAACCCTTCTTGGAGAAGGCACCGACTGGCAGTCTGAATTGTTCAACAATGCAGCCATGAAAAAACATCAGTTGAGTTTGAGCGGTGGCAGCAACAATACTACTTATTATTTATCGGGTGAATACCTGCAACAGGAAGGCGTGGCTGCCGGCTCGGGTTTTGACAGGTATGGATTCCGGTTGAACCTGGATAACAAACCAAGGGAATGGTTTACCATTGGTGCGAATCTTAGTTTCAACCAGACAAAGGAAAATCTTACCACCACAAATTATGGAGATGCACAAAGTCCGCTGATTGCAAATGCACTCAGGCTAACGCCACAGATCCCGGTGAAGAATCTGAATGGTACCTGGGGTGGCAGCGACCCTGTAAATGGCGCCAACCAATACGCACCGGTAAATCCAATTGCGCTGGCAAGTCTTATCACCAACAACAATATCAAAAAACAATTCCTTGGCGGATTGAACCTGGCCATTACGCCTTTACAGGGGCTTACACTCAGAACTTCACTGAATGGCAATGTAGGTAACGGCGGCTCTACTTATTACACTCCAACCTATAATATTGATCAATGGCATTATAATACACTGGCGGCTTTACAAAGCGGAACTTATTCAAGCTGGTACTGGAACTGGAACCAGCTGATTGAATACAACAGGCAATTCGGTGCGCATGATTTTTCAATCATGGCCAGTCATGAAGCACAGGAATCTGAATGGAAACAACTGACCGCAGGCAGGACCGGTTTTCTTACCAACGACATTTTTGATGTGAATGCAGGTAATCCCATCTCCGCCACAAATGGGGGAGGCACCTATCCATGGGCTATGGAATCATACCTTGGCAGGCTCAATTATAATTATGATAACCGTTACCTTTTAACAGGAACATTCAGAAGAGATGGCTCTCCTTATTTTGGAGATGAGAACAGGTGGGGTAATTTCCCTTCTGTGTCCGCAGCCTGGAGAATCAGCAATGAAAGTTTCTGGACCATTGATTTTATCAGTGAACTTAAACTGAGGCTTGAAACAGGACTAACAGGTAACCAGGGAACAGGGTCGGGTATCTATGCACCACTTTCAACCGGTGCCACGCCATGGGGTACTGGACTTCGTCCTTCTACATTTACCAACTCCAAATTGCAATGGGAAGAAACCCATACCAATAATATTGGTTTGAATATAGGAATGTTGAATAACCGGTTTTCCATTGAAGCCGATTACTATGTAAAGAATACCGATAACCTGATCATGGCAGCAAGTCTGCCCTGGTACATGGGAACCAACGGAAGTCCGGGTTCAGTAGGTGCTCCACTGGTAAATACAGGTTCACTGGAAACAAAAGGATGGAACCTTACATTCAATACCATCAACATCACCAATAAGAATTTCAAATGGGAAACCAATCTGAATCTTTCTCATTTCAGAACAGAGATCACAACACTCAATTCAGATAATGCGCATATTGACCGCATCTCCTGGTGGATGAACGACTGGACGCAGCGTGCCGCCATTGGTTATGAACCCTGGTTATTCAGGGGTTATGTAGCTGAAGGGATCTTCCAGTCCATTGCGGAGATCGATAAAAGCCCGGTGCCTGTAGATGGTAATGGTAACCGCAGGCCAACAGATCCCAACTCCGGTATCTGGATCGGTGATGTAAAATACAAAGACATCAATGGTGATAAGATCATTAATGAAAATGACATTACCAATATTGGAAATCCATGGCCAACACTTACCGGAGGTTTCAGTAATAACTTTTCATATAAAGGATTTGAATTGGGAATACTTTTCACCGCTTCATTTGGCAACGACATTTATAATTACATAGCTGCTGAAGCAAGCAATCCTAATAACATCAATCTTAGCCGCAATCTTTTGAGAGATGCCATGAATTATGCACGGATCTCTACTAATGGAAGCGGCCTGCCGGTACTGGTAAATCCCGGGACCAGCATTCCCAGGATCTCCAACAACCAGATAGCCAATGATAATAATTATGAAGGCATCTCA
>CBIHLW010000437.1:0-2936 GCA_966210755.1 uncultured bacterium | reverse complement strand
CCAACTGCAGGTGCGCCATTCAACTGAAAAAACATTGTGATGAGCGTTGGTCTTCCAAATTGAAGGCATTCAAAAAAAATACCAGCTCTGATCAATCCTTAAAGTGAAAAAGATTATCAGAGCATTCCCAGGGCACCTTCAGACTCCAATTCCTTCTCAAGTTTTTTTTCTATTGCGGTGTCATATAATTCCTTCCATTCAGAGATGTGTCCCCACGATTCATTATCTACCACCACCTCACCGTCTGTAACCTTTCCCAATTCAAGGAACGGGATGCCTTCTTTTTTTAAAATATCACCAAGCCTCTCTGATCCACCCTCGCTAACGGTAACCAATACACGGCTTTGACCTTCGCCAAAAAGAAATGCATCTTTTCTGATACCACTGGCAATTTCTTTTGTGTGAATGCTGAATCCAAGAGCCCTGTGGAAACCCTTTTCAAGTAAAGTAGTGATCAAACCGCCTTCACTGATATCATGAGCGCTCATGATCAATCCCTTTTCAATAAGTGAAGAAATGGCCTGTTGCAGCTGAAATTCTTCATTCAGGTCAAAATATGGAGCTGGTGAATAGGGAATACCTTTTATCTTACTTAGATAAATTGATGAACTCAGATCATTACGGGGAACGCCCAATAAAAAAATCCGGTTGCCTTCCTTTTTAAAATCCAGCGTCATTTTTTTATTCAGATCATCTATCAGTCCTACCATTCCAATTGTAGGTGTTGGATACACCGGCCCATCCGGATTCTGATTATAAAAACTAACATTACCTCCAGTTACAGGCGTACCAAACTTTGTGCATGCCTCACCCATTCCTTTTACTGCATATACAAACTGGTAATACACCTCAGGGTCATAAGGGTTTCCAAAATTCAAACAATTGGTAACGCCAAGCGGTTTTCCGCCACTGCAAACAATATTTCTTGAAGCTTCCGCTACTGCAATCATGGCTCCTTTATATGGATCAGCAAAAACATACCTGCTGTTGCAATCAACTGTTATTGCCAGACCTTTCCCGGTTTCCCTTACCAGTACAATTGCAGCATCGGCCGGCGTGTTGACAGATGTATTAGCGGTACCAACCATACTATCGTATTGATTGGTGATCCACCGTTTTGAAGCAATGGATGGGATCTGGATTATTTTTTCTGCAGCAGACCGTAAATTTTTTTCCTCTTCAATTGTATTTAAATTAAACGCAGCGATCATTTTAAAATAGGCCGGTTCTGTAAATTCCCTTTCATATTGCGGAGCCCCACCACCCAGCACCAGATCATGGGCAGGGATCTGTGCTTCAAGATTTCCACCAATGTAAAAACTTAATAAACCATCCTCTGTTACTTCACCTATCACGGCACTTTCAAGGTCCCATTTATCAAAAACCCTTTTTACTTCAGATTCTTTACCCTTTTCAACAACCAGTAACATCCTCTCCTGGCTTTCGCTTAATAAAAGTTCCCAGGCTTTCATATTTTGTTGCCTGGTTGGAACTCTATCAAGATCAATTCTCATCCCAACATTTCCTTTCGCACTCATTTCAGCTGTTGAACAAATGATACCTGCAGCACCCATATCCTGCATTCCTACCACGCCACCGGTTTCAATTACTTCAAGACAGGCTTCCAGTAATTTTTTCTCCTGAAATGGATCCCCAACCTGAACTGCAGGTAATTCCTCAGTGCTTTCTGCCGTAATATCAGCTGAAGCAAATGAAGCACCTCCAATTCCATCTTTACCGGTAGCACTCCCTACGTACATCACAGGATTACCCTTGCCTAACGCTGTGGCTGAAACAGTATGGCCAGCCTTTACTATACCAACACTCATGGCATTTACGAGCGGGTTGGTATGATAACATTCATCAAAATAAATTTCACCTCCCACAGTAGGAACACCAAAACAATTTCCGTAATGACCTATTCCATGAACAACTCCTGCCAGCAGGTGCTGCGTTTTTGATTCCTCCAGCTTGCCAAACCGGAGTGAATTCAATGCAGCAATTGGTCTTGCACCCATAGTGAATATATCCCTGTGAATGCCACCAACACCGGTAGCTGCTCCCTGAAATGGTTCTATTGCGGACGGATGATTGTGTGATTCAATTTTGAAAACAACTCCATACCCTTCACCAATATCCATTAATCCGGCGTTTTCTTCACCAGCTTTTACAAGCATCCTTTCCCCTTCTCTTGGTAACGTCTTCAACCATTTGATCGAATTCTTATAACTGCAATGCTCACTCCACATGCCGGAAAAAGCACACAGTTCATTAAAATTGGGTGTACGGCCAAGTTTTGTTTTTATCAGCTCAAATTCTTCTTCCGTAAGGCGAAGTTGTTGTGCAGTATTAGCGGTGATCTCCATATTTACTGAATGAGCAGCAAAACTACGTAGCAACCGTGAAGTGCACATCATTTTTTATGATCAGCAGTGTGGATAAGATTTTCTATTTTGCGCGTTTAAATCAAAACGTATTGGAGCACCTGCTTTTTGCTTTCTATCTTATACTATTTGCATGGTTGGTTACAAAGGTTAAATTCTTCACCAGCTCCGGGCTTACCAGTTCGCAATTAGTAATCCTGTTTCTCTTTAAAGTAATGGCCGGTATTTTTTATGGATGGATCGGTATTTATTATGGTGAGATGGCAAAGATGATAGATACCTGGGGTTATCATTTTGAAAGTTTACAGGAATATGCATTATTAAAAAAGGACCCGCTTATTTTCTTCACTAATCTTTTTCAATCCAATTACGAAGGCGGGTATGGTAATTTTTTATCAACAGAAAATTCATGGTGGAATGATGTAAAAGCAAATATGCTTATAAAGATCATGGCCATTTTTAATCTTTTCAGTTTCGGTCAGTATTATACTAATATAATTTTCTATTCTTTCTTTACCATGTTTGGGCCTATGGCTATTTACAGGGTTATGA
>CBIHLW010000436.1:0-2938 GCA_966210755.1 uncultured bacterium | reverse complement strand
GGATCATCAAACCTGTCTGAATACTTTAAAAACTCGTTGGGTTTGATCTCAATATATTTTCCTCCGAAAGAATGACCGTTACCGGTAGAAAAATTATGGAAAGACATCCTGAAGCTTCCACCCACTTTTACATCCATTTCATGAACAGTACAAAGAAATCCATAAGGAGGCAACCAGGCTGCCATAGCACTGGACTCCGTAAATGCGCGGAAAACTTTTTCCGGCGCTGCTTTCAGTATCCGGTGCAACGAAACAGTATTATCTGACATAACAATATTTTTATTTCCTACTCATTTGGCCTTTCGGTGATGCCCGTTTTTTATAGTGGTTGCTGCTCCACTCATCAAACTGATAATTTTTCCATCAACCTGACTTAACAAAGGTGCCAATGAATTTTGATTCAATAAGGGTGCGAATACGGCAATTTTAATGGCCGGATGCGGCACTGCAATCAGCATCAGGAAACAGGTTATTATCATGTTTCAGATATTTTCCCATAAAAAAATCTTCTTAGCAAAAGAGATTTTTACCGGCCTGATAAATGAACGATTTAGTACAGCAATTTCAAAAAAAACTACGATATCAAACACTCGTGAAAATACGTTGTATGCCCCATAAATCCTTTGTAATTTACCTGCACCAACTGTATGCGCTTATATCCTTTGATAACCCTTTTCTGGTTGCTTCCCTGCAGCCTGTTCTGCCAAACCAATATCAGTGGTGTGGTGAATACTTATCATAAGGTAACAGGCATCAATTATACCAACTCCGGTATCAGACTGGATCATGTTAGCGGTATTGCTGTGAGTGACCGCGTTATGATCATTCAAATGAAAGGCGCCGCTGTAAATACCACTACTACCTCAGGCAGTTTCGGTTCGGTTTCTTCTATGAATGATGCAGGTAACTATGAACTGGCCACCGTTTGTGCGGTTCGTGGTGATTCTGTTTTTTTACTTCAACAATTATTACGCACCTATACAGTGGCAGATAAAGTGCAGTTAATTAAAATTGCAAAATATGCTTCCGCAAATGTTACCGGCGCACTGGAAGCTGCCGTCTGGGATAGCGCCAGTGGTAAGGGTGGTGTGCTTGCTGTAATTGTTTCAGGAACGCTTACACTAAATGCACCGCTGACTGCTTCCGCAAAAGGCTTTAAAGGCGGATCATTTTATAAAGATGCCGGTGGCTGTGCCACCAATGCATTTCAAAATTATGCATACGATCCCAGGCCCAGTACTTATGTATTTTATTCCAATGTTCAGCGGGGTGGTTATAAAGGAGAATCAGTTTCAGACCTTATAATTACCCTGAGTGGTGGTAAGGGCGCCTCCTCAAATGGCGGTGGAGGGGGAAATAATCATAACAATGGCGGTGGAGGGGGAAGCAACCTGGCGGCTGCAGGAAAAGGAGGCGATAACCTGAGTACTACAGGTTGTGCAGGTCAGCATGCAGGTATTGGTGGATATGCATTAAACAGCAACGCCGGGGAAAAGATCTTTTTTGGAGGAGGTGGTGGTGCAGGCCATGCCAATAACACCATTTCATCATCGGGTGGCGGTAATGGTGGCGGGATCATTTTTATCCAGGCTCAAACGCTGGTATCAAATGGTTATACCATTTCAGCAAATGGTGCTGCAGGTGGAAATACATACGGTGATGGCGCTTCGGGTGGTGGTGGTGGAGGCACCATCATCATGTCGGTTGCTGATTACACTGATCTGGTAGCCATCGAAGCCAATGGTGGAAATGGCGGACTGGTAGATGATGAAGTGATCTCGGGCAGGTGTTATGGTGAAGGAGGCGGTGGTAGTGGCGGCGTTATCTATTTTTCCGGCATTCAGCCGGCAGGAACCATAAATGTTGCAGGTGGTGTAAAAGGTGCCAAGATCAATTCTACCTGTGCATCCAGTACAGGAATGGATGGAACTGCCGGCAGTCTGGTTGCAAATTATGAATACAGGGAATCGATCATGGTCTCCAGTTGTGGTGCCGTTTTTCTTGATGCAGGCTGGCGTTTTTTCAGGCTCAGCACAACTGCAAATAATGTTACATTACAATGGGCAGTAACCAGCTATTCCCCTTCTTATTTTTTAGTGGAGCGCCGCAAGGAAGGTTTTTGGCATTTACTTACCAGGATACCAGCCATCGAAAATAAAACGGAATATAGTTTCAGGGATATTCCTGTAGCAAACGGGAAATACCAGTACAGGATAAAGCAGGTAAAAAATTTAAGCACCAGCTATTCCATGATTAGGGAAGTGAATATAAAAAACAGGGAACAAACCATTGGCTATGATCCTTCATCGCAACAGTTGTTTATTCATGGAGGCATGGATAAAAATGATACGTTCAGCATCTTTGACCTCACCGGAAAATGCATTTACCGGAAAATCTTTTCGGCCAAAGCAGAAACCTGGCTGCTACCTGCTTCTTTTTTAAAAAATGGAATATATATTGCCAGAACGGAAAGGGCGGTGGTAAAGTTTTTGGTGAGCGAGTAATTAAAAAGCATGCACTTACGAAGGAAGTGTCAAAATGCAAATTCAAAATGCAAAATGTAAAATGCAAAATTCAAAAGCAGGTAATCGATGCCCTTTGAATTTTGCATTTTGAGTTTTGACCTAATTATTACAATATGCTGCCAATCGCTTTATTGCAAATTCAAGAAGCCGGGGCATTTCAAATATGGAGTTGTCATCAAAAACTAATTCAAGCTCCGGGTGCTCCATGTTCTGGGATTTATAAGTGCGGCCTATCTTTGTTTTAACAACGGCGGTTTGCTTACCATAACAAATAAGGTATTCGTCGCTCAGGAATTCCTTTTCATGGATCTTCATGTTTTTAGTTTGTAAAACGATCTCGTCGCCTTCTTCAGATACAAAACTGATCTCACAGCCCGTTACTGACTTAACTTTACAATCAATATCCTCCACTG
>CBIHLW010000435.1:0-2940 GCA_966210755.1 uncultured bacterium | reverse complement strand
CTACAAGCCATAATACTTTTAATCATTCCCGTATCAACCCATGAACCGCATGGAGTTAAAAGACCACCAATAAAATGATCACAATCAGCATGAAGGCAGCGATCAGAAAATTAAATGGAATGTATTTAGTGAGTTCAAAAAACCTGTCTTCTTTGATGGCCCTGTCATCAAAACGTCCATGGGCGCCGTAATTTCCATCAACGGATTGAAATAAATTACCCTCAGGGTTATCCGTTCTGGCCTCGCCGGTCTGCTGGCTATCGTAGCCGTGTTTGGCAAGGAACCGGTCGCCAAAAGAAGGAAATAATTTATTTCCATTGATGGCCTTCCATGCAGGAAAGCCTACCACATATTCTCTCCTGTAATGTTGCGCTGCCCACAGAACGGCTTTGGCTGCCACCTCGGGTTGAAAAAAAGGAGGCACAGGCTGAGCGGCATTTTTTAGTTTTGACCGTACCCAGTTAAACTGCGGTGTGTTGTGTGCTGAAAGTTGAACCATGGAAACCTTTACCCTGCTTTTTTCGTGAATGAGTTCGGAAAGTAAGGAATCATGAAAACCCTGTATGGCATGTTTGGCTGCACAATAGGCCGACTGCAGGGGAATGCCCCTGTAAGCAAGTGCTGAACCTATCTGAATGATGGTTCCTTCATTTCTTGGGATCATAAATTGTAATGCGGCAAGGGTACCATAAACAGTGCCCAGGTATGTAACTTCCGTTACCCGTTTATATTCTTCCGGCTGCATTTTTATTACAAGCGAAAAAACGGATACCATCGCATTATTGATCCATACATCTATGGGTCCAAGTTTTTGTTCCACTTCTGCAGCCGCATTTGTAACGGCTTCCGCATCGGCAACATCAAGCGGAAAGACCATGGACTGCACACCCATTTCCCTGAGTTCCGTTTGCAGGGTGTTCAGCCGTTCCACATTCCTGGAAAGGAGTCCCAGTCGGGCGCCTTCCTTTGCAAACGCTGTTGCTATGGCCCTTCCAATGCCCGCGCCAGCGCCGGTAACTACCACTGTCTTACCAAAAAAAAAATTCTTTTTCACCATATCCTCCTCAACATTTAATGATAAAATATTCCCAGTACCAGTCCATATACAAGATGTGCAAACATGGTGATCAGGGGTGTGCCTCTTCCATAATTAAGTGCAAAAAATCCAGGAGGCTGCAATTGCCTTGTTGGTGTAGGTCCCTGGTGTGGCTGTGCCATCCTGGGATGCAGGCCGCAAAGAATCTGAAGTGCTGCTGAAAGAACAAAGGCACCATGAACAAAACCTGTCAGCAAACCAAACCACCAGGTATATAATCCCGAAGCTGAAAAGGCAAAACTATAAATCAGGGCAAAGAACCATCCTATCAGCAAATGCATGATAAAGCCATAGAGCGGCGCTTTGTCGCGATTGGAAGTAAACACTGTTCCCAGTAAAAAAGGAATGTCCATCCGCGTTAGTCCCAGGGGTTTGCTAACGGCCATGATGATGGTCAGTATCAACGTAGCGGCAAAGCCCCATAATAAAATATCGCCTGCGTTCATATATTAATACCTCCTCTTTCTTTTGCATCATTAATGGACAGCGCTGCGTTGATCAAACCTATATGGGTAAAGCCCTGCGGATAGTTGCCCAGCAATTCATGCGTTACAGGATCTGTCTGTTCGGGCACCAACCCGGTTTCACCTGAAAGTGTCAGCAGGTGCTCAAATAATTCAACCGCATCTTTCAGCCGCCCCGATCTGGCGAGGTTCTCCACCAGCCAGAAATTACAGATACCAAAACTTCCTTCACTGCCTTTAAGTCCATCGTCAATGTGCTGATACCTGTAGATCAGTTTATTTCTGGAAAGCCTGGAGCAAATGGAACTTATCGTTGAGGTCATCCGGGGAGCAGCAGCATCGCAATATCCAACCAGAGAAAATACCAGCGCGCTTGCATCAACAGCCCCGCTATCAAAATAGCTTACATAAGTTTCAGCAACCGGATCATAGCCGGAACTTTCAATGGCCAATTGAATTTGCGACCGGGTGTGTTCATATTTTTCAATATTTATTTTCCAGTCAAATTTTTTGGAGATCTTAATGAGCCGGTCCAGTCCAACCCAGGCCATTACTTTGGAATGCGTGTAATGAGCAGGGGCCGTCCGCATTTCCCATATGCCATTATCCGGCTGGTTCCATAAACGGCAGATCATATCACCCAGCCCGGTAATAAATTTCCGGTTGGCCTTATCAAACCCGCTTACCTGTGTGGAATAAGAAAAAAAAGCATCCAGCACTTCACCGTATACATCCAGCTGGTGCTGATTATACGCACCGTTCCCTATTCTTACCGGCTTTGAGTTTTTATAACCTGATAACCAGGGCAGGAGCTTTTCTCGCAGTCTTGCATTTCCAAATACGGAATACACTACCTGTAATTTGGGGCGTGTAAGTTGCGTGGCATGAACCATCCAGTTCATATAAGCATGAACCTCGTCCCTGAAACCAAGTTTTGATAATACCCGCACGGTAAATGATGCATCACGCAGCCAGCAATAACGGTAGTCCCAGTTGCGTTCACCTCCGGTTTGTTCCGGCAGTGAAGTGGTTGGAGCTGCAATGATAGCTCCTGATGGGGCATGCGCTAAAAGTTTGAGTGCGAGTATACTTCTTTTAACTTCTTTCTTATAAGCTCCTGAATAGGTACACCTGCCTGTCCATGTTTTCCAGAAGGCAATTGTCTGGTTCATCCTGGTGATGGCCGTTTCCCTGATCTCAGGAAGAATAGCAGGACTCTGACTGGAGCAACTGAAAGAAAAGATCATTTTTTCTCCTTTATTGATATGAAAGGAAAGGGTCAGTTTATTTTGCCTGATCATTTCATTTTCGATGCCGGCATTGCTCTGCAGGATAAATGTATTTTCCTTCCAATGAAACTGAATTCCCAGTTTCCTGTTG
>CBIHLW010000434.1:0-2941 GCA_966210755.1 uncultured bacterium | reverse complement strand
ACGGGATGAAAGAAGTGGATAAAGAAAAACCGCTTCGCTTCTTAAATGAAATGAGATCGTGTATTGCTGCGCTCAAAAGTGATGCTGTTTTGATTGCTGAAGCCAATGTACCTCCTCAAAAAGTTTCAACTTATATCAGGGGCAATAAGAGGATGCATATGGTCTTTAATTTTTACGTTAACCAGCATCTTTTCCTTTCGCTTGCTGAAAAAAACGCTCAAATTATTTCAAATGCCTTAACATCTTTACCGCATCTGGATGCCGGAAGCCAGTGGTTGAATTTCCTCCGGCACCATGATGAACTTAACCTGTCACTGTTATCTGAAAAGGACATACAAAAAGTTTTTGCCGAATATGCACCGGAAGAAAATATGCGAATTTACGGCAGAGGCATCAGGAGAAGATTGTCGCCAATGGTAGATGGCAACCGTCAACAGCTTGAAATGTATTACAGTCTACTTTTTTCCATGCCCGGAGTTCCTTTAATAAGGTATGGAGATGAAATTGGAATGGGCGAAGACCTTTCACTTAAAGGAAGAGAAAGCGTTAGAACGCCAATGCAATGGTCGGATGAAAAGAACGGAGGGTTTTCTGAAGCAGATAAGAACATGCTTGTGCACCCGGTGATATCGTCTGGCCAATATTCTTATAAATATATAAATGTAAGAGGATGCCAGCCTGATTCCCGGTCGCTTTTGAACCGGATGAAAAAGCTGATCGCTATCAGGAAAGAATGTCCGGAAATTGGCCTTGGTCAATTAATTATTTTTCATTCAAACAACCCCCGGTTGTTTATTCATTCCTATAAATGGAATGACAGGCAGGTTTATTTCATTCATAATCTTTCAGCTGAGGAGGTAGTATTTGAAAACAACTATGGATGGGAGATCAATTCACTGCTGGGATCAGAACGCGAAGGCAAAAAAACTTCAGGCCCAATAAAAGGTTTTGAATATAAATGGTTCAGAGTAAAACTTCAATAAATGTTTGGTTACCATGCGTCTCATGAACAGTTCAGCCCTAAAGAGCTATTGCACTACGTTGCATTGGCAGAGAAAGAAGGATTTTCATGTATCAGCTGTTCAGATCATTTTCATCCATGGAGTGAAAGACAGGGACAAAGTGGATTTTCCTTTGCATGGCTGGGAGCTGCCATGAATGTTTCCCTGCTTCCTTTTGGGGTGGTTTGCGCACCCGGCCAAAGGTATCATCCTGCAATAATTGCACAAGCCGCTGCAACACTTCAGCAAATGTTTCCTTCAAGATTTTGGATGGCCCTGGGAAGCGGTGAGGCATTGAACGAATGCATAACAGGAGATATCTGGCCTGGTAAGGAAGAAAGAAACAAGCGTTTGCTGGAGTCGGTTCAGGTCATCAAAAATTTGTTTTCAGGTGAAAGGATAACTTATCATGGTAGAATAAAAATTGAACAAGCCAGACTATACACACTGCCTGAAATACCTCCTTTAATCCTGGGTGCGGCATTAACGGTTCCTACCGCCAGGTGGATGGGCAGTTGGGCCGATGGACTGATAACAGCACACAGGCCTTTTGAAGAGCTAAAAGAAATAGTTGATGCGTTCAGGAACAATGGTGGCCACGGCAAACCTGTTTATCTGAAACTTCAATTATCCTATGCACGTAATGAACGGGAAGCGATGGAGGGTGCATATGACCAATGGCGCAATAATGTTTTACCAGGGCTGGTGCTGGCTGAAATAAGCAGGGTTGAACAATTTGATGAACTCGGAAAACATGTTCAGCCAGAAGAATTAAGGGAAACCGTTTGTATATCATCCAACCTTCAAACTCATATTGAATGGATCAAAAAGGATATGGAGCTGGGATTTAAAAAGATCTTTCTACATAATGTGAACAGACAGCAGGAATTATTCATACATGAGTTTGGAAGAAAGGTGTTACCGCAATTACTCTCATAACTATGCAAAAAGAAAAAGAAAATCCCGTGATTCCTGAACCGCCAAAAGGTAAACGCATGCTTGCCTGGATGGGCCCCGGATTTTTGTGGATGGTATCAGCTGCAGGTTCCGGCGAATTATTATTTACACCGAGGGTAGGTTCCATGTACGGTTATACATTACTGTGGGCATTATTTGCAGCCGTAATGCTTAAGTTTTTTATCAACAGGGAAATTGGAAGGTTTGCAGTTTGCACGGGGCGGTCGGTGATAGACGGATTTGCAAGTTTACATGGCTCATTTAAATGGTCTTTATGGATCATATTAATACCCCAATTACTGGTAGCAGTAATATCAATTGCCGGATTAGGTGGTGGCGCAGCTACAGCCTTAACGCTTATGCTCCCTGGTGATATACTCATCTGGATGATTGTGTCGGTGGTGCTGGCTACTGCATTGGTGGTTTGGGGAAAATATAAAGGAGTTGAAAAAGCTTCAGTCATACTTGCATCAGCATTGGCCATTGCTTCCATTACTGCAGCCATTATTGTGGCTCCTTCATTCAACGACCTTGCATCAGGTATGAAACCTAGGGTGCCGGCTGAGACCAAAATAGAAGAAATACTTCCCTGGCTGGGATTCATGATGTCCGGGGCAGCAGGACTCATGTGGTATTCATTCTGGATCCCCCAAAAAAAATATGGAATGGCAGGCGCTAAAGGTCACCAAACAGACAGCAGTGTGGCATTGCCTGATGTACGATCATTACCTGTAACAGAAAAGAAAAAACTAAAAGGGTGGATCAGGATGATGAGCCTGGATACAACCACTGCTGTAATAGGTACCGTGATCATCACCCTTTCATTTTTGATATTAGGAACAGAACTACTAAAACCAAAGGGTCTTGTACCTGAAGAAAATAAAGTGGCAGAAACGCTTGGACAAATATTGGGCAGTCTTTGGGGACCTGTAGGCTTCTGGTTCATGATCGTCAGTGTTTTTATTGGATACTGGGATACCGTG
>CBIHLW010000433.1:0-2952 GCA_966210755.1 uncultured bacterium | reverse complement strand
GTCGCGAATGGCGGTCCAGTTTGTACCATGCATTTTTGCATCATAGAAATAATCACGCTGAAGTCTCCACGCATCCATAAAGATCTGTTTCCATTCTTCAACCGGATTCACCATTACCTGCATTTCATTTGTACGTAAAGGTTTATCAAACTTCTGGTTCTCCGCGGCATTGATCACGGCGTAACTGTTAGGCCTGCCTACCAGCATTTTCTGTTTGTTATGTGCCAGTACAAAAAAGTTAGCATCATCAAGAACTGTTTTCTCTTCTCTCTTATCGATATCAAAATATTTGATACTGTTCTTTGCCCCGTTATTTCCTGTATTTGGAATACGCATGTAAAAGATCTTTCCTTTTCCCGCATCAAGGTTACCATAGTTTCCGGGTGGTACAGGCAGAAGGGTTATTCTTTCCTCAAAACCATCAAAATCGATATCGGTAGTTTTGGCGGAAGGTTTTTTGGTGAGCGCTGCAGAATCTTTTTTCTCTTTTTTATTTTCAAGTGCAGGATCTGGTTTCACTTCCCCTTCGGTTATGGCTACGGCATCATTCTTTGGTGCGAGTAATGAGGGTGTTGTTTTTTTAAGCGCCACTGCAGCTACACTTCTGGTATTATTATAGACAAAAGTATTATCAAGGTCACTGTATACAGGACTGAACGTCTGGCTGGTGAGCAGGTAGAGGTATTTTCCTTCCGGGTCAAATACCGGATTGTTGCAATTATAAAAACCGGAGGTCAGTTGTCTGGTCTTTTTAGTTTCATGATCATAAATGAAAATGGCATTATGATAATTTTCAAGATCGCGGTGGTAAGCCATGTACCGGCTGTCGGGCGACCAGCTCGAACCAAAGCCCTGGAGTGGACCATGCATCCAGCGCAGCGCTTTGTCAACCTGGATGGTTTGGTTGGTTGTAAGGTCATAAACCTGGATCCTCATGGATTTGTCTATGAAGGATAACTTCTTACTATCGGGCGACCATACTGCATCATACCTGAAACCCGGGCCATAATTTGTCAGTTTCTTTGCGGAGCCTTCCTTATCCGGCTGCATGATGTATAATTCGTATTCCCCTGATGCATCACTCCAGTAGGCAATGTGTTTTCCATCCGGCGACCATACAGGATAACGCTCGGCGGCATCGGAAGTTCTTGTAAGGTCTTTCACAAAACCATTTTCTGCAGGTACTGAAAAAATATCGCCCCTGGCCTGTAATAATACCCTGTTGCCATCCGGACTTAAGCTGATGAACTGCACCAGGTTTTCCGCTGTTTCAATTTTGGGTTTTACCATAGCACGGTCTGTAACCACATTGACCACTACTTCTTTTTGATTTTTTTCAGTGATGTTGTATAAATACAATTTTCCTCCTGCCTGGTACACAATATCGTCAGGGCCGATGGAAGGAAAATGCACATCATCATTAGTGAACCTGGTTACCTGTTCGTATTGTTTTGTTGTGAGATCATATCTCCAGATATTCATCCTCATTTCAGCACCCCGGTCGGAAAGAAAATAAATTGACCGGCCATGCCACATCGGGAATTCACTTCCGGCTTCTTCAGAAACAGACAGGTTAACATCTGTTTTTGACTGCAGATTGAAAATATGTATATCTGCCCTCCAGCCACCCCGGTAACGTTTCCAGTTTCTGCCCACCTGTGACCGGAATACAAGAGCGATCTCCTTTCCATCGGGCGAATAAGATCCGTACTCTGCATAGGCCAGCGGTAGTTTATCAGCAGCACCTCCCTGTGCGTTCACTGTATAAAACTGGTTGAACCTGGCCTTACCGCTTTCTCTTGAAGAAGCAAACAAAACTTTTTTCCCATCCGGGGTCCATTCAATGGTGCGGTCGGGATAACCATGAGAGGTAAGCCGCACAGGTACGCCGCCATCTGTTGGAATAACATAGACATCACTATTGCCATCATAGTTTCCTGTGAAGGCAATAGTTTTTCCGTCGGGGGAAAATTTCGGATAGCTTTCAACGCCTGAAGGCGAGCTGAGTTTAAGTGCAGTGCCTCCATGTTTGGGCATCACCCAAATATCGTTGGCGTAAGTAAAAACGATCTTATCTTTTGATACATCAGGAAAGCGGAAAAGTCCGGCATCTACCTGGGCAAAACTTATAGTGGAAATCAACATGCAGGCAATAAGAATAAGCTTTCTCATATAGAGCGTTTTAGTTGATGGAACTTACGAAATTTATCGTTACAGCCATTATGAAAGTGGGAGAGCGGTTGTAATAAAAGAGTAAGGTGAAAAATGCGAGGTAAGTGGTGAAAGCACCGGCATCAGCCAAAAAATGCTGATATCCCGCACTTAATATTTATCTTGATTTCATGAGAACGATCAAAACACTGCTGCTTGCATTCGTACTTTTTTCCTGCTCCAATGATAAGAAGGAGAACAAAGATGGAAAAGTTTACCTGAGAACTTATTATTCAGCTTTTGGTGGCGGCTCGCTGGATATTTCATGGATCTATCTTGGTGATGATGGGATCATTGTTCAAAAACCGGTTCATGGCGTTAATCCGGTGGATATACATGCAGAAAGAGCCGACAATGAAAAAAATGTGGGAAGTTATCAATTGAAGGACGATAAACTTTTTATAACCTGGGATAATGACAGAACTACGGAATGGGGAATTGAAAAGGAAGATGGAAATATTACCATCATTAACGGAGGTATTGTAACACAACCGGAAACTTTTGAAAAAGGAGAAACCATCAGGGGTTCATTTTCTGCAATGGCATTGGGTGGTTCATTTTCAAGAGTACAAACCTTTATTTTTAAAAAAGATGGATCTTTTGAGATCAATACCTCTACAGCGGTCAGCAATGAATATGTAAATGAAATAGGAGAAAACAATGCTGAAGGTGAATATGAACTTGAAGGCAATACACTAAGATTAAAGTTTAAGAATGGCAAAACACAGCTTGCCAATATTG
>CBIHLW010000432.1:0-2960 GCA_966210755.1 uncultured bacterium | reverse complement strand
ATTTTTACAGATATACTGCTGGTTATTATTTCTAAGCAGGGCACCCGGCAATAACCGCGATTCGCAAAGGATCTGAAAACCATTGCATATACCAAGCACTTTCCCACCCCTGTTGGCAAAATCAACAACAGCCTGCATTACAGGACTGAAACGTGCTATAGCGCCTGTACGCAGGTAATCACCATAAGAAAAACCACCGGGCAAAACAATACAATCGGCTGTTGAAAAAGCCGAAAGATCACTGTCCTTATGCCAAAGCATGGTGCATTCCTGCTTTAGGTCGTGCACCAGGGCATCATGTATATCTCTGTCGCAATTGGAACCGGGGAAAACAACTACACCGAATTTCATTACTGGAATTTTGAAAAGCAAAGATACTTACAAGGCCGTTAATGCCATGTTGGAGTTCCATATTGTTGATAAAGTATGTAACCTATGGTGATCATAAAAAGAAAAAGCGGCAGCCATTTTTTAATGGGATAAGAATAAGCACAGGCATGGAAAGCTGTAAACGGGGCTGTAATGAGTATCCATGTATGGAAGGAATTATCGCTGTTGATAAATGGAACAAAGAACGCGAGCAAGAGGTACAATAATAATATGCTCCAGTTCTTTCTTACCTGAATGAGCATTTTGGTTAAATGGGTTTGCACAAAATAACCCCCTATCAGGAAAGGGATGGCCAGCAGCAAAGTGCCGGCAGCAAGGGGAATTGAGCTTTTTATCACAGGAACCCTGAAAGAGATATGCGGAAAGAAATTAATAACGTTCAACTGGTCATTAAGAAAAAGATAAACAGCATGGAAATAATATGGCGTTGTCCACCCCAGAATGAACAAGGCGATTTCATTGAAACGGAATGGTTTCAGGATAAGCAGGCCCAAAAGAACGCAGATAACAAATGCTGTGGTTGGAAAAAATATATACGAGCTGATGCCTGCAATTAAGCCGATATTATATACCTGGGGCCTGGCGTTTGATGAATTATACAATTTAAACAGGAGGATGAACATCCAGATGATAAATGTATTGGCCAGGAGTGGAGAAGAGAGGTAATTCCATTCAGGAAGCAAAGAGGTTACCAGGATGTAAGCCATACCCGGCAAAAAAGATTGCCTTGCCATCATCCTGTATTCATTTACCAGGTAATTAAGCATGAGGGCCTGTGAATACAGTAAAGTAAATGAAATAACAGCGTAAAGCAGGGGATCGCCTGGTAATATATCAATAAGCCATTGATAGAGTCGCCCGTCAGTTTCCCTTATCACCACTTGTTTGGGATAAAGAAATAAAGGCATTTTCAGCAGGAGCCCGAAAATAAAAAGTACACCGATATTCCCGGGGGATTTTTGTTTGAATACACCAATCACATAGCAATGCTATTAATTAAATTCCAGTTTTGCAAAGCAAATGTAATTCCTGTAAAAACAAGGCAGTATCACCTGGTAGCTGCTTACCTGTTTACCATATTTGGGCATGAACTCATAACCCCTGTCAAGATTTTTGAGTGTTGGGTTATGACTCACCTGTCCGCCAGGCGACAGGGTATAATCATTCAGCAAAAGCGTTCTCTTCTCATCCATATTGAAAATATAATGGATCTGGCTGCCGGTATTGGCCAGGGTAAAAGAGATCCGGTCATCCCCTTCATCGTCAAATTGTTCTTTATGTATAACGCTACTCCATTGCAGGGAACCATGTTTATCAAAAGAAAGTATGGTGAGGTTATCAGCGTGGTGCCGTACGGCCTGGGAATTATCATACCTGTTTCTCCACCACCAGGTATTATACATGGGTGAATAGCTGGTGTAATAATCATAGGAATTATAGGGCATTCCATAAAGGTAATTCCAGCGGTTCCAGTTTCTGAACCTTGAAGTGGTGTAATAAGCTTCCGCATTTATGATGAAACCGCCGTCTCTTTTCACAATCACATTGCGGATAAAATAATCATTGAAGGCCATTTTTATATTGGCATCCCCTTTTGCTTCCTTTCTTAATTCATCGCTCAGCACAAGCGAATTCTGCATAGCCGGGTATTTCGTTTGCTTATCCCATACATAAAAATAAAAACCTTCCACATTTCCTCTTTTCTGCTTGTAATAAAAGGATGAAAGAAAATATCTTTTGTTTACGTTGTCTACTTTGATATGGATATCATCCAGGTACCTGTCGTCCTGGGGAATCACAATGTTCATTAAAGTATCTGATTCAGCAGGCTTCCAGAGCAGGCTGCTACTAATTATGGTTTCATTGCTGTTGCGGTTCACCTTCGCAAAAACCATGTCTCCGTCATTGTCAATATGAAATTCATCCAGGTAATCGTTGTGCTCTTCCATAGGCATCAAAAACCTGGACCTATTGATCTGTTCAAGATTATTATTAAATAACCGGGTGGTTACTATAAATTTTGACCTGTTCTTTGAATTGATCTTAAACAACATCAATTTTGATTTATCCTCACTGGTTATAGCCGAGTAGATCTTATTGTTTGCGTTAAAACCTATGTGTGTGGTATCCAATGGTATTACATCAGAGATCTTTTTTCCCATGCCATTCACTTTTACGGCATCACAGTATACAACGTTCTTCTTCTGATACTGAAAAATCATATAACTAAAATCGTTATACGGAAAGAAATCAATATTGATGATCCGGTCTTCGGGGATATAGTCCAGTTCCTCTTTTGCCACCTGTTCCATATCATTATCGTAAGCCACAATATGATGCTGGTTCCGGTTGCCTTTATATACAAGGAAGTTGCCTGAGATCTTTCCAATGATCTCAAAATTCATCCTGCGGGAATCGTCCTTTTCCGGCTCGGAATAAACGATCCTCTGACCAATGGATGAAAAGGAATAGCTTAAACAAATTAAAACGATGAAGGATTTATACCAATACATAGGCTCCAGAAAATTCATTTATAGATAAATAAAGTTAACTTTTGTCTTCTTATAAGA
>CBIHLW010000431.1:0-2998 GCA_966210755.1 uncultured bacterium | reverse complement strand
AATCAAACCTGATCCGCCGGTTTAGTGTTGTATTACTCGTTTTATTCAGTTTTCAAAGTTTTGCCCAGATCGACCTTGGTAAACCACTTCCCGTTGATGCCAAAGTAAAACTGGGAAAGCTCCCGAATGGCATTACTTATTATATCCGTCAGAATCCAAAACCTGAAAATAAAGTGGAGCTGCGGCTGGCCATCAATGCAGGGTCTATACTGGAGGATAAGGACCAGCTGGGACTTGCACACTTTATGGAGCACATGAACTTCAATGGTTCCAAAAACTTTCCCAAAAATGAATTGGTAGATTACCTGCAGAAGGTAGGTGTAAAGTTCGGTGCTGACCTGAATGCTTATACAAGTTTTGATGAAACTGTTTATATGCTACCCATTCCTTCAGGTGATCCTGAAATTGTTGAAAAAGGATTTACTGTTCTGGAAGACTGGGCATTCAACAATCTTCTCGACAAAACCGAAATTGATAAGGAAAGAGGTGTGGTTCTTGAAGAGTCGAGGCTCAGTAAAGGAGCACAGGAAAGACTGATGCGCCAGTATTTTCCGTCATTATTCAATGGTTCTAAATATGCTGAACGTTTACCTATAGGTAAGGATTCGATCCTGAAGAACTTCAAGTATGCAACACTGGAGCGCTTTTACAGGCAATGGTACCGTCCTGATCTTATGGCCGTTATTGTGGTGGGAGATCTGGATCCGGCTGTAGCAGAAAAAAAGATCATAGCTCATTTTGGAAAATATAAGAATCCGGCCAATGCACCTGTGCGTCCGGCTATTACACCCATAAAAGCCCGGACAGCTTCGGAAACCATGGTGCTTACAGATGAGGAATTGCCGAATACCATGGTGCAGATGATCAATTCAATGAAGCCTTCTGTAAAGATCAAAACATGGGGCGATTACAGGCAGTCCATACTGGAAGACCTGGTAGCTACACTCATCAATCAACGTCTTGAAGAATTGACACAGAAAGAAAACCCGCCCTTCCTGTATGGTTTTACGGGTAAGATCCCTTTCATACGTGGCTATGATGCTTTTGTATCATATGCTGTGATTGGAGGAGGAACAACCAAGCAGGCCATAGATGCTTTGTATGGTGAAACAGAAAGAGCAAAACAATTCGGCTTTTTGAAAACTGAATTAGACAGGGCTAAATCCGACCTGATGAACCAGGCGGAAGAAGCTTTTGCTGAAAAGGATAAAGTAGAATCGAACCGCATTGTTGGCAACTATGTCAATCACTTCCTTACAGGTGAACCTATTGTTGGAACCGAAAATCATTACCAGTTCATAAAACAGATACTACCGGGAATAAAGGTGGAAGAAGTTAATGCTGTGGCAAAAAAACTGGCTGCCTCTTCTCATCCGTTTGTGATGTTGCAGGGTCCAGCATCAAAGAAAGCCGAGCTGCCTTCTGATAAAGAATTACTGACACAGGTAATGGCTGCATCAAAACAAGAGGTAAAACCATATGAAGAAAAAGCGGTTGCTTCAGATCTTGTAACAAATGATCTGGTTGCAGGAAAGGTTACGGCTGAATCAAAAAACGAAAAGCTTGGAACGGTCAGTCTTACATTGAGCAACGGTGTTACCATTACCGTAAAACCAACCACCCTGAAAAATGACGAAATAAAAATGGATGCTATGCGCCATGGCGGCTGGCATCGCTTTCCACTTGAGGACAAACCCAATGCAGAAAGTGCAGCGCAGATAGTGCAGATGATGGGTGTTGGTGACATGTCGCCCACAGACCTTAAGAAATTTCTTTCGGGAAAAACCATCAGCGTTACGCCTTATCTGAACAATCATGAAGAAGGCATTGAAGGAAGCAGCAGCATAAAGGATTTCGAAACTTTTCTCCAGCTTGTAAATCTCTATATAACAAAACCAAGGAAGGATGAGACGCTTGTAAATGCCTTTATTAAAAATATAAAAGGTTACCTGCAGTACATAAAAGCAGATCCAAAAACATTTTATCAGGATACATTAAACCAGATCTTATATAATGGTAATCCCTGGATGAACCAGATTCCCACAGCGGAAGACCTTGATAAAGTGAGTGCTGATAAAAGCCTCGGGATCTATAACCAGGTTTTTGGAAATGCTAATGGACTGCACTTTACATTCGTTGGCAACATAGATGTGGAAAAAGCAAAACCATTGTTTGAAAAATATCTTGGTTCATTGCCAGCATCTAAATCTCAGGCTTCATTCAGGGACAATGGAATCAGACCGGTGAAAGGTGTTGTTAATGCCAATATCAAAAAGGGGAAAGAAGCACAAAGCATGATCACTGTAACCTGGACGGGAGAAACCGAATACAAGGCTGAAGACAACCTGGCATTAAAAGCAACGCTGGATGTGCTCAATATAAAAGTGATTGAAAAATTACGGGAGGAAATGGGTGGTATTTATGGTGGAGGTTTCAATGGCGGCATTCAGAAGCGTCCTTATGTTCATTATACTATTCAGGCTAATATGCCTTGTGGACCAGAGAATGTTGACAAGCTAACAACAGCTTTATTTGAACTGGTGAAAAATGTGCACGAAGGAAAGATCGATCAGAAAGATCTTGATAAAGTAAAAGAAACGTTGAAGAAAGATTACCAGACAAAGATCCAGGACAATGATTTTTGGCTGACCGGTTTATCTAATGCACATATCAATGGCACCGATCCGGAAAATATTTTAAGTTATGAAAAAAGAGTGGATGCCCTGACAGTTAAGGATCTTCAAAATGCAGCGAATAAATTCCTGAATATGAATAATTACGTCAGAACAGTTCTTTATCCGGAAAATGCAAATGTTCCGGGTGGCGTGCAAAAGACCTTTTAATAATTAATATAACATGTGAAAGGGCAAAGAAGATCATTCTTCTTTGCCCTTTTTGTTGCGAAGCCCTGATCGTCGAATATAAACAAACGATGCATGGACATTCACCACCATGATCTTGTCATCCCGCAGGGATCTGGACAGCGAATGTGAATAAT
>CBIHLW010000430.1:0-3006 GCA_966210755.1 uncultured bacterium | reverse complement strand
TTAATAGTCTCACTGGCTTAGGTCTCCCCTTTAGGGGACAGGCGGATCACAGTATCCCTTCATCGGCAAAACTATAATACCCATCATCGCTTACTATTAAATGGTCAAGCACCCTGATATCAAAATAGCGTGCAGCCTCCTTTATTTTCCAGGTGAGTTCTTCATCAGCCTTACTGGGTTTTAAACTTCCGGATGGATGATTATGGCAAAGAATGATGCTTACAGCATCTTCCTCCAATGCTTTTTTAAGGATGATCCTGGGATCTGCCACAGTTCCGGTAATGCCGCCTTCACTGATTACCTGGAAATGGTTGATTTTATTTGCCCGGTTCAGAAACATTACGGCAAATACCTCATGCTTATAATCCCTGAGCATGGTTTGAAGGTATCCTGCAACATCCGAACTCCCGGAAACGATAGCCTTTTCTCTGGAAGCAAGGGCCTGTCTTCTTCTGCCCAACTCCATGGCTGCCGCTATACAAATGGCTTTTGCTTCACCTATTCCCTTGATCTTCATCAATTCTTTAACAGAAAGCTTGCCCAGCTCATTGAGATTATCCTTTCCGGATCGTAAAACTTCCTGGGCCAGGTCGAGGGCTGATTTCTCTCTTGTACCATTGTTTAACAATATGGCAATCAATTCGGAATTGCTTAATACGGAGGCACCCTTGTCTCGTAATTTTTCGCGGGGTCTGTCGTCTTTTGCCCATTCCTTAATCGAGTATTTCTGCGCTTGCATATTTAACATTTTAAAAATAATTTTATGGCTGTCAACTATCCTAATAGAAAACTAAACCGAATCCTATGAGACGTAACTCTACCTCTTCTGTTGGTGCACTGCATCCAATTTTATTTTTTCTTCTTGTTTACGGTATTTCTCTTTTCCTTGCCATTTTTGTTTGCCGCACTGTGTATTACAGCATAAATGACGATGCTATTCATACTTCAGGGCCGGTAGAAAATCCGCCTTCTGATATGAAGGGTGCAACTGCTTACATTAAATAAGATTAAGCCGTAATCTTTTGCTGGCAATGAGGAAAATCTCATTGATGGATGGTTTTATTCACCAATCAAAAAGGCTATAACTGAATAAATTCCGGATGGGCTTGTTCAATTGAACAGGAATACCGGTATTTTTCCCATTTTAGGATTGGGTTTCATAAATCCAACCCATTTCTTTTTAACCTGCTTTACCGAATCTCTTTTTTCTCTTTTCTACTCTTCACCATATCTTCGCCGCACATTTTCTACCATGAATCCTTCTGCCAAAATTTTTTCTGGCACCGGCTCACAGCATCTTGCTGAAAAGATCTGTAAAAGCTATGGTTGCCAAATCGGTAAGATCAATATTCAAAAATTCAGTGATGGGGAAATACAACCCATTTTCCTTGAAAGCATCAGGGGGGATTTTGTTTTTCTTATCCAAAGTACCTATGCACCGGCCGACAACCTGATGGAGTTATTACTGATGATTGATGCAGCACGCAGGGCATCAGCCAATAAGATCATTGTGGTATTGCCGTATTATGGTTATGCCCGTCAGGATCGTAAGGACAGGCCGCGGGTAGCTATTGGAAGTAAGCTTGTAGCCAATATGCTGGTGGCTGCCGGAGCGGACAGGGTGATCACGATGGACCTGCATGCACCCCAGATCCAGGGTTTCTTTGATATTCCTGTTGACCATCTTGATTCTTCAGCTGTTTTTATACCTTATATAACACAACTGAAACTCGAAAACCTTACCTTTGCGGCCCCTGATGTGGGCGCATCAAACCGAATCAGGGAAATTGCCAGTTATTTTGAAGTGGAAATGGTGATCTGCGACAAGCACCGCAAGAGAGCCAATGAGATATCAAGCATGGTTGTAATTGGGGATGTTACGGATAAGGATATTGTGATCATTGACGACATCTGCGATACCGGAGGAACACTGGCAAAAAGTGCAGCTCTTTTAAAGGAAAAGGGGGCAAGGACCGTAAGGGCCCTGATCACCCACCCGGTATTAAGTGGAAATGCATACGAAACCATTGAAAACAGCGTGCTCGAAGAATTGGTTGTATGTGATACCATTCCGCTTAAGAAACCAACCAAAAAGATCAATGTGATCACTACTGCCGAATTATTTGCAGTAGCCATTCGCAATGCTTATGAGAACAAGAGTATCAATAGTTTGTTCTTTCATTCGCAAAGAAGAGATAAATAGCCAATGGCCACCGGCCATTAGCCGAAAGCTTTTAAATTAAACAATCATATAATGAAAACAATTACAATCGAAGGACAACTGAGGACCGAACATGGCAAGTCAGCCACCCGCCAGCTTCGCTCTCAGGACCTGGTGCCTGGTGTAATTTACGGGGGTGCTCAGGAGATCAATTTTGCTGCATCTGCAAAGACTTTTAAGTCTTTGGTATACACACCAAATTTTCAGCTCGCAGAAGTTAAAGTAGATGGAAAAACTTATCGCTGCATTTTGAAAGACCTGCAGTTTGATAAAGTTTCAGATGCACTAATCCATGTTGATCTGCTGGAACTGGTAGAAGACAAAAAAGTTGTTGCTACCATTCCATTGAAGTATTCAGGTGTTGCTTCAGGTGTTAAAGCCGGTGGCAGACTTGTACCAAAAATGAAATCACTCAAGGTTAAGACATACCCTCGCTATCTGAAAGAACAGATTGAAGTGAATGTTGAGAATCTGGAGATCGGTGGTAACATCAGGGTGGAAGATGTTAAGCTGGATAACTACGAAGTGCTAAACTCACCGCGTATTCCAATTGTATCGGTAGTTACAACACGTGCGCTGCGCCAGGAGGAGGCTACTGCTCCTGCCACTACGGCTAAGGCTGCACCTGCTGCTGCACCCGCTGCAAAGAAATAATTACTTTAAAAAAAAATGTAGATCCCGGTATTTATTATACCGGGATTTTTTTATGCGGAGTATGAGGATTGTTCGAGGGATTGGATGGCCAGGGAGAAAGAATCAGGTAGATGTTATCTGTGATTGGGATC
>CBIHLW010000429.1:0-3008 GCA_966210755.1 uncultured bacterium | reverse complement strand
ATGAGGCGCTTACCTGATTTGTCTGATTGGCTGAATGTCCTGAAATTTCAACCTGTGTTGAGTTACTGCAGGAAAGTATGATGAAGATTATAAGAAAGGTGATGAAGTAGCGCATAAGGGGTGCTTGAATTATTGTAGCCAATGTTAAGAGATGGCTGCAATACCGGCATTTCATAGTCCAGGTTTCCGGTAAGTTATTCAAAATCTCAATACTGTACAACTGGTGAATAATTATTCTGAGACGCTATATTAGACCTGATGTTGTTGACAGTGACTTTAAGATAAAAGTAATTTTAATTCAGAAATTAGTTTCGGAAGAAAGGACTTTTTAATTTCCCAAACAATCGAATGGTCAATTCCAAAGTAATCATGAACAATCCGATTCCTAAATCCTCTGATTCTTTGCCAGTCAATAGAAGTATGTTTATCCTTAAATTCCTCAGGTAACCGATTTGTGGCTTCGCCTATAATTTCAAAATTTCTAAGTACCGCATCAATTGTCTTGCTATCTTAATGAATTCATCAAAAGACAATCCCTGAGTATAGTCAAGAATTTTATTTCCGCTTTCAATAATATCTTCAATGAGAAGATGCGGTTCTCTTTTAGACATAAATGATTTCAGATTCTATGGCTTTGTAATACTTCTGTTTGACGCCCTTCTTTGAGACAAGGTCGATAGGAGTTTTGAGCTTTTTTTCAATATAATTAGCTAAATCTATGAATTCAATGCCAATTGGCTCACTGAAATCTACTATTATATCGATGTCACTGGAAGATGTAAAGTCATCACGAACCACAGAACCAAATAGCCCAATCGAACTGACATGATATTTGTCAACCAGTTCCGGTTTTAGTTGTACCAACATTTGTTTTATGGTTTTCAGATCTGCCATCTTGTAAATATAATAAATGTGTCGGATGCTATTGCCTTCAACGGCAGCGGCTTTCTGATATGCTGATATTCAATATTTCGTCAGTTCCGATTTACATCGTTGCATGCACCTAAGTATAAAATCTATTCATTTGTTCAATAGAGTTTCTGGCAGCCGGAAATGCTGTTGACTAACGAAACTGCTGTTGATGGCTTGCATGTCTGCCGGCATTTAAACAAATCAAATGTTGACTGAAGCTAGTCCGAATTGCTTCACAAGACTGTACCTTTTCACCAGATAAGCCTCCCATCATTCTACCAAAATCTGATATACAGGGCCAGCAGGATACCCAGTATAATAATGATCATGGTTAAAATGCCTGGAGAAACCCTGAACATCCTGGTGTCTACTTCCAGTGCATTTACTTCATGCCTTCCCCTGGTATCCAGCAAACTCACGATCACCATAATAACCACGGTAAAAAAGAATACCCATCCCATACTCACCAGGAAGGGAATCTCATATACACCCTGTGCATTCAGGAAAGCTGTATATAAAGGCGTTTCCTGGTACCAGCCCGGAAGGAATTTATCAAACAATACCATCAGCACCACGCCGCCGATTATTCCAAATATGGCGGCTCTGGCTGTTGTTCTTTTCCAGAAAAATCCAAGCAGGAATACAGCAAAGATCGCAGGCGAAACATAGCCGGTATATTTCTGAATAAATATAAATCCGCCCTCGCTTCCTATACCCAATGCATCTCTCCAGTTCACCACAATGGCAATGACCAGCGAAATGATGATAGCCAGCCTGCCAATCCACACCATCCGCTTATCAGGCGCTTCTTTATTGATGTATTTTTTATAAATGTCCAGCGTATAAATAGTGGCAATGCTGTTGGCCTTTCCTGCCAGTGAAGCTACAATGGCAGCTGTCAGTGCTGCAACCGATAACCCTTTCAACCCGGTTGGTAAAAATCCAAGTATGGCTGAATAGGCATTGTCGTTCCTGAACTCTCCATTGGTAAGCATCTCGTTTTGCAGTCCGCCATTCTTCCAGATCACATAAGCAGCAATGCCGGGCAGCACTACAATCAGGGGCATCAGCAATTTTAAAAAAGCTGAAAATAAAATCCCTGTTCTTGCTGTTTTCAGGTCTGCGCCCAATGCTCTTTGGGTGATATACTGGTTACATCCCCAGTAATTCAGGTTGGCGATCCACATACCGGCTATGAGCATGGCCACGCCCGGCAGGTCAATGTAATTCGAAACTTCCTGTGGGGATGAGGCTGAAGTAGGCTTATCAAAGATCATGTCAAAATGTTCGGGTGCTTTTTCAAACAGGGTATTAATGCCTATCAATACATCTTTCCCGTATCCAAAATGTTCCGAAACAAGCGTCAATGCAATATAACTGGTAATGAGTCCGCCAATTACCAGTACAGCCACCTGTATCACATCGGTATATCCAATCACTTTCATGCCTCCCAATGTAATGAGCAGGGCAAAAATGGCCAGACCGATCATGATCAGATGAAAATATTCGCCGCCTGCCAGGTTGTTGATGGCCAGGGTACCCAGATATAAGATGGAGGTGAGGTTGACAATGATGTAAAGGAATAACCAGAAGATGGCCATGATCAGAGCTACCGTTTCGTTATACCTCGTTTTCAAAAATTGCGGCATGGTGAAGATGCGGTTCTTTAGATAGATTGGCATAAAGAAAACCGCAACGATGATGAGTGATGCTGCAGCCAGCCATTCGTAGGCGGCAATGGCCAGACCCAGTTTGAATCCGCTGCCCGACATTCCTATAAACTGTTCAGCCGAAATATTAGATGCGATCAATGAAGCGCCAATGGCCCACCAGGTGAGGGAGCCCTCTGCAAGAAAAAAATCGGTGGACGTTTCCCTGATCTTTTTCTTTCTCCTGTAGATCCAGATGCCATAAGAGGCAACAATGATAAAATAAACAAGGAAGACGATGATATCGGCTTGTTTCAACATAAATATTTTTTGAGCAGTTTAGAATGATATGTTTATGATGGTGAAATTATGTCTGCCGAATCTTTCACCGGCAAGCAAAATTTTATTCTTTGTTAGTAATGATCTCAAAACTCTCAAATACCGCAT
>CBIHLW010000428.1:0-3037 GCA_966210755.1 uncultured bacterium | reverse complement strand
GTTCCTGAAAAAATATAATAGAGGAAAGTGCAATGGGCAATAATCAGATCAGTAAAGAAAATACGCTGGCAAAAACCGGTAATGAGTTCATGAAAGGTAATAGCCCTGATAGTAACGGCTACTACGGAAAATACGGTGGTGCTTTTGTTCCGGAAATGTTATTCAGAAATGTTGAGGAGTTAAGATCTGTTTACCTGGATATTATAAATGATAGTGATTTCCAGCGCAACTACACGCAACTTCTTAAAGATTATGTGGGACGGCCAACGCCATTATATTTTGCGGAAAGACTGAGCAGGCAAAACAATACCAACATTTTTTTAAAAAGAGAGGATCTCTGTCATACAGGTGCGCATAAGATCAACAACACCATTGGCCAGATACTCCTGGCACAAAGACTCAATAAAAAAAGGATCATAGCTGAAACCGGTGCAGGTCAGCATGGTGTGGCCACGGCCACCGTGTGTGCTTTAAAGGGAATAGAATGTATAGTATACATGGGTGAAAAGGATATGGCCAGACAGGCACCCAACGTGGCCAGGATGAAAATGCTTGGCGCCAAAGTGATCCCTGCATTGAGTGGCAGTAAAACACTTAAAGATGCAACCAATGAAGCCATCAGGGACTGGATCAATCATCCCGGCGAAACCCATTATATTATCGGCAGCGTAGTCGGGCCGCATCCTTATCCTGATATGGTTGCGCGATTTCAAAGTATCATCAGCAAGGAAATAAGAATGCAGTTAAAAGAAAAAACATCGCGGGAGTTACCAACCCATGTTGTTGCCTGTGTAGGCGGCGGCTCAAATGCAGCAGGTGCATTTTATAGCTTCATAGATGAACAGGAAGTAAAGCTCATTGCCGTGGAAGCGGCAGGTGAAGGCATTGCATCAGGAAAATCAGCCGCCACCACCCGGCTGGGGAGGGATGGCATACTTCATGGAAGCAGAAGCCTGGTGATGCAAACTGAGGATGGCCAGGTGATAGAACCACACAGTATATCCGCCGGACTTGATTATCCGGGTATTGGTCCCCTGCATGCGCATTTGTTTGAAACTAAACGGGCACAGTTTCTCTCAGCAACCGACGATGAAGCTATGGAAGCCTGTTTCAACCTGGCAAAGCTGGAGGGAATTATTCCGGCACTCGAAACCGGGCATGCCCTGGCCGCGTTAAAAAAACTTCAACCGGATCCAAACCATACCATTGTGGTTTGCCTGAGTGGAAGAGGAGATAAAGACCTTGAAAGTTTTATGAACCGGATGAAAGTGGAGGTTTGATGTGTTTGGTAAGGAACAAATACGCGGTTTTTTAATAATCAGTATAAACCGGACTATGGTCCAAAAATTTTATCAGTAACCTGTAATCAACCTTCAACCATAAAACACTACAACGAGCATGAAAAGCGATAAGGCCACCTATACAGGATTTGAATTTGAAATGGAAGGCTATCCTGCTATGGCCATTATTAATACCGACCTGAAAGAAATTGATAAATCGAAGTATAACTATTCAGTGTTTATCACCATTGTACCGGACAGCTTTAATGATATCGGTCATCCTGTAGGAGAAGAATACGATTACCTGAATGAGATTGAAAAAAGCATCATCGCTTACCTGGAAGAACAAACCCAGACTGTTCATGTTGGACATACAACCGTTTACAGGGCAAGGGAAATAATTTTTTATACGAAAGAAGACCTGGCTGTTCAAAATTTCCTTGAACATTTTTTACCTGCCACAGAAAGAGTGGCCAATTTTGAGATTGAAGAAGATGAGGAGTGGGAGAATGTTTCAGCATTTTACGAGCTATTATAAAAATCATTCAAGATGTTAACTAAAAATTATCCGCTGCTTTTTTTTGGGATGGTGATCCTGCTATCATGTAATACAGACAGTGCTTACCTGAAGCATGACATTGAATATGAAAAGATAGGTGAGTGCAGGAACATCAACAGTAAGATGGATATCAATTCAAATACTATTGGAGAAAGATATGTTTTCCAGGAATGTCTGGATGCAGACTATAAGGGCTCGTATACGGTGGAGCGAAAGGGCGATACTGTTGTGGTAAAACTACAGAATACAACAGGAACCCCCACAGCTTTATTCAGGATAGCCCTTGATATCAATACAAGGCCAGGTTATAATTATTTATCTCTTAACGGGTCTGTTTTTCCCGTAAATGTGAAGCGTTATTAAAATGGGAAGGATAGAAGACCTGTTTAGAAAAAAAGGATCACGTGTATTGAATATCTATTGCACGGCCGGATTTCCGCAATTGAATGATACCATCAAGGTATTGGAAGCCCTTCAAAACAATGGTGCAGATATCATTGAACTGGGCATGCCCTATAGCGATCCGCTGGCAGATGGTGCTGTAATACAGGCCAGCAGCGCAAGAGCCATTCAAAATGGAATGAACATTCCATTATTATTCAGCCAGCTTGAAAAAATGAGGGAGAAGATACATGTCCCGGTAATTCTTATGGGTTACCTGAACCCGGTTTTGCAATATGGTTTTCAAAAATTCTGCGAACAGGCAAAGAGGGTTGGTGTTGATGGACTGATCATTCCGGACGTTCCGGTAATTGAGTATGAAAAAGAATACAGGACTGTTTTAGAGAAAAACGGACTTGATTTTATTTTTCTTGTACTTCCCGAAACATCCGGTGACAGGGTAAGGAAACTGGATAGCCTGAGCAGCGGTTTTCTTTATGCCGTTTCATCTTCTTCGCTTACAGGTTCAGATAAGACCTTTACCTCCGCAGAAGATTATTTAAAAAGATTAAATCAACTGGATCTGAAAAATCCTTTATTGGTTGGTTTTGGCATCCGCGACCATCAAAGCTTTGAAACCGTTTGCCGGTACGCCAATGGAGCCATTATCGGAAGCGCTTATGTAAAGGCCATTGAACATACCAATGATATTAACGCAACCACAAAGGATTTTATAAATGGCATATTAAATAACGCAACATGATCTGTAATTCCCAATTTATAAATCGAAATAGTACTTGCAACCTATGAATCTCGC
>CBIHLW010000427.1:0-3039 GCA_966210755.1 uncultured bacterium | reverse complement strand
ACGCGTTGATAAAGGTGACCCCACGAATTTTAGTAAGGCCATGCCGGAACAGGGGCGGTTTGGTTTCAGGAAATGAAAAAATTTATTTGGCCCTGTGACGGCATGGCCGCTTTCAAGTGAATCAGTTGATAAAATATATTGAAAGCTTCAGTAGGAATACTGAAGCTTTTTTATTTTCTCTGAATGTATAATTCGAACAACAAAAAAACCACAGCCTGTTGAAATTGAAAGGATAAGAGCAGATCAGCAACAAACAATTCATTCATTGATTCCAACAAACGATTACCGGAATATGCATTCCTGTTCAATTATCATATTGGTCAGCGCACTGGAAAGATAGTTTTGCTCCACATTAAAAATTTAAATCAGAACAAACAAATGAAAACGAAAGTATTGATCATGGCAGGTATTGCCCTGTTGTTAATTGGACAAAGCGGAATGGCGCAAAGCACAAACGGGTTTACAGATGTGAAGGGAATGAATTTTCTGAATGCAGGTATTGGACTGGGAACTTATGGAATGTCGGGAACCGGCGGGTTGCCCGTTAATGCTTCATTTGAACATGGGTTTACAAAGAACATCAGTGCAGGTGCAGGAATTGGTTATGTGCAGAAGAAGTATGCCAGCTACTGGAAGTACAGTTATTTTATTTTCGGCTTAAGAGGTTCCTATCATCTGAATGAAGTGTTGAAGGTAGCCAGTGATAAGCTGGATGTTTACGCAGGAGCAGGATTGCTCTATACCCGCTATAAATTCAAATACAGCGATCATAATGATGAATTGTACCTGAATTCTTCAGGTGGTGATGTGGATATTGAATTACATGCAGGTGCCCGTTATTTCTTTAAGGATAAACTGGGAGCCTTTGCTGAGCTGGGATATGGTATCTCACCCTTACAGTTGGGTGTTGCTGTGAAATTATAATGGCGGTAATAGTTAATGTTGAATGAGGAAGCCGGTCTTCCTCATTTTTAATTTCGGGAATATTTTATATAGTCAGTGTTGGCCCATGCGTTCTGAATTTTTCGGAATAAGTTGGAAAGAAATGGTTGATAAGAAATAACGGATTAGGCTTCATACCCTAACTGAATGTCTGTTTGAAACGTTGACATATCCAATTTACAAAATGGTTATCTTGATCTCACAGAAAAATAATAAATGCCGAACCTGATCAAAGCCCGATTAGGTATGGAGGATATGAGTTGAATGTAACTATACAAACCAATAAGTTTTTTTGTATTGGTTCTTACAGCCATTGCTATTCTGCAATTGGCTGTGCAGGGAAAACTTACATTGGAGGACCAATAAGGAATAAACTTTTATAAAAGAAATTTCAGGCTGAATAAAAAACCAATATTAAATTTTCAATAAATGAATAGCATGAATCCTAAAGTTGATTTTTATTTTGATAAGGAAGGAAGATGGCAGCAGGAGATCAGAAAATTAAGAACGATCATGCTTGACTGCGGACTGGTGGAAGCCTTGAAGTGGGGTGCTCCCACTTATATGTTCCAGAACAGGAACATTGTTTTGATACATGTGTTTAAAGAATATTGTGCCTTGTTGTTTTTCAAAGGTGCTTTGCTGCAGGATGGCCATGGCATTCTGATCAGGCAGACAATGAATGTGCAGTTGCCACGCCAGGTACGCTTTACCAATGTGCGGGAAATAATGGAGTTGGAGCCCATACTCAAGGCATATGTTTATGAAGCCATCGAAGTTGAAAAAGCCGGTTTATCCCTATCTCAGCCCGATAAAAAAAATGTAGAATCATTAATTCCTGAAGAATTTCAAAAACAGCTGGATGCCAAGCCTGACCTGAGAACAGCTTTTGAATCGCTTACACCGGGAAGACAAAGAGCTTATATTCTTTATTTTTCACAACCTAAACAATCCAAAACAAGGCAGTCAAGAATTGAAAAACAGTTGAAACGGATTTTGGAAGGCAAAGGGTTGAATGACCTGTAATTCTGTTTATACCCGTTAATTTGCATCATGTCTAAAAAAAGATCAAGGCTTTCTTATTCGGTACTCCTGTGTGATTTTGAGGAAAGCATGCTGGTGGAATGTCCTGAATGCAGTAAATGCGCACAGGCCCAAAAAACACCAAGCAAAGTGTATACCTGGACAACTGCTTATGTTGTTACCTGTCTGCATTGCGGATATAATAAAGTTTATGAATCACTGAATTTAAAACTGGCTCCCTGGTTAAAGATCGAATGCCAGGGAAGGTGGGTGTGGGCTTATAATTATGAACACCTGGCCATACTGAAATCGCATGTGGAGGCATTGCTGCGCGAACGGAATACAGTGCCCAACCGCAATGCCAGCATAGGCAGCCGGCTTCCACGATGGATGGCTGCCGCGGACAACAGGAAAAAAGTTTTGAAATGTATTGAGAAACTTGAGAAGGCCAATAGCCATTAGCAACTGGCCAGGGCCATCGGCTAAACCACCGTCACCTCGATCCCCATACCTTTTAATGTTTCCACCATATGATCAGAGATATTACTGTCCGTGATCACCTGCTCAATATCTTCCAGTCCGCAGATCCTTCCAAAACCTCTTTTGCCGAATTTGCTGGAGTCGGCCAATACGATTGTTTTTTGCGAAGCGGCTATCATTTTTTTATTGAGCTGGGCTTCCATCATATTGGTTGTGGTCAGTCCAAATTCAACATCAATTCCATCCACACCCAAAAACAATTTACTGCAGGAGAAATCTTCAAGCATTTTTTCTGCATAGATGCCGGTAGCTGAAGAAGATGTTTTGCGAATCAGTCCAGGTAGTTGAATTACTTCGATGCCGGGATGACTGGTCAGTTCCATTGCTACGTTCAATGCGGCAGTGATCACGGTAAGATTTCCTTTTGGCTGTATATGTTTGGCCAGAGAAAGCACTGTTGTTCCGGAAGCGATCAAAATGCAATCATTGGCTTCAATTAAACGGGAGGCAGTTTCACCAATGCTTAATTTTTCGCCCGAACGGATCCTTTCTTTTTCGTTTACAGGCCTGTCGGCAGTATAAGGATTGGAAATG
>CBIHLW010000426.1:0-3043 GCA_966210755.1 uncultured bacterium | reverse complement strand
TTTAAGCAATGATATCCCATATCCAATCCACACCCGGAAAATCTCATAATGGTATTTTTTTATTCAGGTACAGGTAATACACATTGTTGTGAATATGGCCTGTAAGTAAGGCTGCTGTAATACCTTTGCTGTTGAATAAACGGGAGTAAGCTGTGGATAATAGAGAATATTTACTTTACCAAATCCTGGAAAAATCTTTTATCCCCGAATTCACAGCCCTAATAGTAATAGGTTAATTATAAATAAATAAGAATACTATATATTATTATATGCATAACGAAATGTTGATAGCGAAAAATGAACTGGAAGAAAAAGGTTTTTTGGATATGGATATAGATCCTGCTCTTGACCTCTTTGCCGAAATTGAAAGACTGAAGGAAGAAAAGAACGCCATCATCCTCGCGCACCTCTATCAGGAACCCGATATACAGGACATTGCGGATTATATTGGCGACTCCCTGGGCTTGGCCCAGCAGGCTGCTAAGACCAATGCTGACATGATCGTATTCGCCGGGGTACATTTCATGGCAGAGGGAGCAAAGATCCTTAATCCGTCTAAAAAGGTGGTTATACCCGATTTAAAGGCCGGCTGTTCTTTAAGTGAATCATGTCCTCCTCCATTATTTAAAAAATTCAGGGAACAGCACCCCGATCATATCGTGATTTCTTATATCAATTGCAGCGCAGGTATCAAAGCCCTGAGTGATATCATTTGCACCAGTTCCAATGCCAGGGCTATTGTGGAAAGCCTCCCCCGAGACCAGAAGATCATCTTTGCACCCGACAAAAACCTGGGAGCCTGGGTTAGTAAGATAACAGGCAGGGATATGTTGTTGTGGAATGGTGCCTGCATGGTGCATGAAATATTCAGTCTTGAAAAAATAACAAGGCTTAAGGTCCGTCATCCGGAAGCTAAGCTTATTGCCCACCCCGAATGTGAGGAACCGGTACTGAGGATCGCTGATTTTATAGGTTCAACCACACAGTTGCTTGCCTATACAAGAAATACACCTCACAAGGAGTTTATAGTGGCTACTGAAGCAGGTATTTTACACCAGATGGTGAAACAGGCTCCGGATAAAACTTTTATACCCGCACCTCCCGACAACTCCTGCGCCTGTAACGACTGTCCTCACATGAAAAGAAATACGCTTGAAAAAGTTTACCTGTGCATGGAATATGAACATCCGGAGATCCTGATGGATGAAGATTTGAGGAAACAGGCAAAGAAGTCCCTGGACAGAATGCTGGAGATCAGTGCCAGCCTGGGATTGTAAGTTCATTGCCGGCTTTTAACCTTGAGTCATGCCCTCTGGCCGGCTCACTCCATTCAATAAAATTATAAATGTCCTGCATGCTAACCTGGTTGGGGGTGCCGGCCTGATAAAACATCAAAAGCTCTAAATCCGTGAAGCTTCGTAACTTGAAAACAAACCAGACAACTTGCCATTATTCCGTAAATATTTTGAACCGGTTGCCTGGATAGTTGCGCTGGTTATTTTATACCAGCCGGGGGTGATTGCCGGCCGCTTTACGGTTTGTGTCTTTCATTTTTTTGGATTTGAATCCTGTCCGGGTTGCGGACTCGGACTTTCCATTTATCATGCACTTCACCTTGATGTTGAAAATTCAATTAAGGAACACATTCTGGGTATTCCCGTGATGTTTGCACTGCTCACCGTGATCATAAAAAAAATTCTTCCACCAAATAAATCAAGCCAGCATTTATGAACCAGCAACAAATGTTTATGATGATGCCGAACCTGCAACCAGAAGAACTCATGTTCATTCAGGAGATCATGAAGGATATGACAGATGAGGATCAAAAACAATTTCTCATGTATTACCAGGGAAAAAGAAAGGACCAGCAGACCATGCTCATATTAACACTTATTGGTTTTTTTGGGATTGCCGGTATTCAAAGATTTATGATAGGCGATACCGTTATGGGCATTCTTTATTTTCTGACTATAGGATTTTGTGGTATTGGAACCATCATTGATGCCATCAATATCAGGAAAATGACAATAGACTATAACCAGAAGCAGGCCATAGAAGCAGCACATATGGTTAAGATGATGAAGGGCAGGTTTTAGCCTAAAGTTCAAAGGCAGAGGCCAATGGCTATTAGCTTGTATTTTTGCCCTTCATGCTGATCAAACATCTTCGCGATCATTCAATAGAAAGACCGCTTCAATATTTCCTTGCATTCCTTTGCCTGCTTGTTTATGCAGGTTCGCTTTTTTTCCCGTTGGCCGATAAGGATGCCGGTCATCATGCCAATATAGCCTTGTATATGTATGAACATGATACATGGGTACATTTGGTTGACCGGGGAAAGGATTATCTGGATAAGCCCCATTTCTTATTCTGGTCTTCACTGGTTAGCTTCAAACTATTTGGTGTCAATACATTTGCCCATCGTTTTCCTGCAGTGATCTTTGCACTGGTTTCTTTGTACAGCACTTATAAATTAACAAGACATCTTTCCGGAAAAACAATGGCCAAACTGGCGCTGGCCATGTTGGCTACGGCCCAGGCTTTTGTTTTTTCCATTAATGATGCAAGAATGGAAACACCACTAACTGCGGGTATCATTTTCGGTTTGTGGCAGCTGATAGTTTATATCAACAATAGAAAATTCCTCAACATAATCCTGGCTGCACTTGGCGCCTCCGTAGCTTTTGCAACAAAGGGATGGATCGGACCAATTGTGATGTTTATCCCTGCATTTTTTTATATACTTCTGAATAAAAAATGGAATGTTTTTGCTTCATTAAAAACCTGGTCTTTCATTCTTTTTTTCTTTTTATTTATTTCTCCGGTATTGTATGCTTACTATATCCAGTTTGATCTGCACCCGGAAAAAATTATACGCGGAAAGAGCGGAAGGTCCGGAATACATTTTATTTTATGGGACCAGCTTTTTGAACGTTCTGCCGGTTTTGACCAGGGAAAGAAAGGGAGAAACAGTGATTACTTCTTTTTGTACCATACTTTTCTATGGGCATTTTTTCCATGGTGCCTGTTTGCCTGTTTAGCG
>CBIHLW010000425.1:0-3053 GCA_966210755.1 uncultured bacterium | reverse complement strand
AGAGATGGTAAGCTATCTTGAAAAGGAAGACCCCTCGGCTGAAGATTCGGTAAAAATAGCCATTCTATGTTTTGAACCTTTTGAAGAAAATGAACAGTTATATGCGAGGTTTTCCCTGACCGCACATTCCTGCCGGGATAAAGTGCTGGAATTATTAAAAGAGATAAGAGCGAGGTCACCACATCTTAATGGAGACAGGGAGGCAGGATTTAATGCGGAACAAAATGCTTTGGTAGCAGTGAATGCTGAGAAGTATTACAGCACCATGATGGGTTTTGACAATGAAAGCTGGAACGTAAGAGACCGGCATATGATGGAAACGCTTGACAGGCTGCTTCATTTTCATGGTAATTCATCCAAAGCAATCATCTGGGAACACAACAGCCATATTGGCGATGCCAGGGCAACGGATATGAAAAATGCAGGCATGATCAATATTGGACAGCTGGCCAGGGAAGCATACGGCATTGATCAGGTTTACCTTGTTGGATTTGGTTGTTATCAGGGAACCGTAATTGCCGGTCATGAATGGGGTGCGCCAATGAAAATAATGGAAGTGCCACCTGCAAGATCTGGTAGCATTGAATCTGTTCTCCACCATCAAAGTCCGGACAACCGTTACTTTCTATTTAATAAAGAACCATTGCAAAAAAATTTGAGAACTTCTATCCATCACCGCGCTATCGGCGTTGTGTATAATCCGGAAAATGAAAGATTCGGCAACTATGTACCATCCGTGATGGCTCAACGCTATGATGCTTTTGTATACCTGGACCAGACCACGGCTTTGCATCCTTTACATCCTGAACCACATAATAAGAAGATGCCCGATACCTATCCCTTTGGCATGTAAGTATTGCCGCAACTATAGGCTAACAGCAAACAGCCATAAGCTGAATATTAAACAGTATGATCATGAAGTAAAATATTATCCGTTCCCCATCTTTTCTTCTGCCTGCATATCTCTGAATAGTTCCGGATCTGGTCTTTTACCCAGTGGGGTTTTTTATATCCCCTGAAACGATGTGTGGCATTGGCTTCATCAGTTGTAAAGACAATAATATTTCCCAGGCCGAATATCCGGTAAAAGAAAGGTTCCTCTATGGTGGTATCACGCACCCTGTACAACTCGGTTTCATGGGTGGTTTTATTCAATATGCCTTCCGAAACAATTATTCTTTCATCGGTGACCGTAAGTTTGGTTGTTTTTATTTCAAGCCACTTCCAGAATGCATAAATAACAGGCAGGATCAATGCAATCAAAATAAGATTATTAGCAGCCAGAATGGAAGCAACGATGATAGCAGCAATTAATACTATGCTGATAGCAAAGGCCTGCAGGTTCCTGATTTGGGAAGGACAGGTCTGATGGATGGTCTTTTCGGTTTCCATTTATTTTATTTGTCTCTTAAAAATAATGACAGCCAGTTAATAATCAAAAGCTTATTGTTGGTAATCTCGTTAAATTTGCAGGTGTTACCAATTTTAAATAAATAAATCCGTTTAGAAAAAATATTCAATGATCTGTTCAAACACGGGCTTAACTAATTGAAGAACGATCATGGAGCATTGGATGTTTATATGGTCTTTTACGGATCCTGATTAAAAATTAATTATGTCCCTGGCAACAACAACCAAGCAATCAAATCATACGCAGACTGATTTCCTGCCCCTGCATGGTACGGATTATGTTGAATTTTATGTAGGTAATGCCAAGCAGGCTGCGCATTACTATATGAGCGCATTCGGCTTCCAGGCCCTTGCCTATGCCGGACCGGAAACCGGAGTAAAGGACAGGTGCAGTTATGTGGTAAGGCAGCACAAACTCACTTTTATGCTTACCACTCCAATCAGGAGCAATAATGAGATAGCTGATCATATTTATAAACATGGCGATGGAGTGAAGGTGTTGGCGTTGATGGTTGATGATGCTGCCGATGCCTGGGAACAGACAACCAGCAGGGGTGGAAAATCATATATGGAACCTCAGAAGTTAGAAGATGCCAGTGGACAGGTAGTATTAAGTGGCATCCAAACCTATGGTGAAACAGTTCACGTTTTTGTGGAAAGAAAAAATTATAAAGGTGTGTTCATGCCTGGATTCAGGCCATGGAAGAATCCTCATTTCACACCTGAAGATACAGGCCTTTTATATGTAGATCATTGTGTTGGGAATGTTGGCTGGAACCAGATGAATCCCTGGGTAAAATTTTACGAATAGGTGATGGGGTTCAAAAATATTCTCACATTTGATGATGAGGATATCTCTACCGAATATTCAGCACTTATGAGTAAGGTAATGAGTAACGGGAACGGGTATGTGAAATTCCCGATCAATGAGCCTGCCGAAGGAAAGAAAAAATCACAGGTGGAAGAATATCTTGAATTCTATGATGGCGAAGGTGTGCAGCATGTTGCACTGGCCACCAGCGATATTGTGAAAACTGTAAAGGATTTAATGAGCAGGGGCGTAGAATTTCTGAAAGTCCCGAACTCTTACTACGAAGATCTTCTCGACAGGGTGGGTCATATTGATGAAGACTTGGAGCCATTGAAGGAATTGGGTATTTTAGTGGATAGGGATAACGAGGGCTATTTATTGCAACTGTTTTCCAAACCCGTGCAGGACAGACCTACACTTTTCTTTGAGATTATTCAGAGAAAAGGAGCTAAGAGTTTTGGAAAAGGAAACTTCAAGGCCTTGTTTGAAGCCATTGAAAGAGAGCAGGAATCAAGAGGTAATTTGTAACCCTTGAACTGTTAGCTTGCCGTTCCCGGCTATTTTCTCGTTTCATTAGCATATAAAATCAGAATTTGCAACTATATAAAGCTGTCATTCAATGAAAAACCTGATATTCATCCTTGCTTTATGTTTCATGGCAAACGCTGCTATAGCGCAGGGACCCTATGCATCTTTTGTAGATTATCAGCGGGCACTGCCACGGCCGGGTGATGCTTTGAAAAAGAAAGGCGACACACTGGAAAAGCAGTTTGAAGAAAAAGGATTGCAATGGCCTGCCAAATATCTTTACATACGTTCCTTCAAATTTGAT
>CBIHLW010000424.1:0-3056 GCA_966210755.1 uncultured bacterium | reverse complement strand
ATAAATTGATTGTGGTATGATAATTAAAGGAATCTATTATTGCTGAGAGTATTATGATAACGCGGAAAAAGGTATTAATCATCGACGACGAAGTGGACCTCTGTCTTTTGATGAAGACATATTTCCTTCGAAAAAATTACGAAGTTTACATCGCTCACACACTGACCGATGGCATGTCCCGTCTTAAGGAAACATTGCCCGATTATTTATTCATTGATTATAATCTGCCTGATGGTTTGGGATGGGATAAACTACCTGAACTCTATCAGAAGTACCCCGCTATTCAATATCATCTTATCAGTGCATTCAGGCCTACAATGCCCACTGAGCTGGATGGAGCCAAGCTTACCATTTGGGAAAAGCCCATCAGTCTTAAATCACTTGATAATTTTTTCTAGTCTTCAAACCCCTGTTTATCTACCCACTGTCTCCTTTTCGGGTAAAGAACTCACTTCATTCATTCTGTTTGAATAATAAGATCAATTGGTTCAAATATAAAATCAGGTTCCGCATTTCTTATAAATCAAACCATTGGCATTGAACATTGATGGTTCTCTTAGAACATGGTAACTAAGTCGCTCCTTTAAAACAAAGGGTGTGAAAGGGATCTGACCTTCTAATCGCCCCAAATCTCATCTTCTCCTTTAAGCCATTTCTTAACAAGCCTGGTTGTAACTGATTTTGGTCTTTCGAGCGGAAAACCAAGAACCCTGTCCCAGCAAAGACTTGATAAAACGCCTAAAGAACGGCTTACTCCAAACAACACAGTGTAGAATTCATATTCAACCATCCCATAATGCACTAACAATGCCCCACTGTGTGCATCCACATTGGGCCAGGGATTTTTAATTTTTCCAAGCGATTGTAATATGGGCGGTACGGTTTCATAAATATTCCACACAGTTTGTACCAGGGGATCATCGGGCATATGCTTCTTACCAAATTCCATCTGGGCGGTAAAACGCGGATCTGTTTTACGCAAAACAGCATGACCATAACCAGGAACCACCTTGCCTTCGCTTAGGGTTTTTTTCACATATTCCCCGATCTGAGCACCGGATGGAAGATCTGTTTTTAAGTCTTCCCGCATTTCAAATATCCACTTGATCACTTCCTGATTAGCCAAACCGTGTAAAGGACCGGCAAGGCCGTTCATCCCTGCTGCCAGACTTAAGTAAGGATCGCTTAATGCAGAACCAACAAGGTGGGTTGCATGGGCCGATACATTACCGCCTTCATGGTCCGCATGAATGGTCATATACAAGCGCATCAGCTCTTTAAAACTTTCATCTTCATAACCCATCATATGGGCAAAATTGCCAGCCCAGTCCAGTAATCCGTTGGGTTGAATATGTGCCCCGTTCTTATATTTACGTCTATAGATATAGGCAGCCACACGTGGCAGTCTTGCTATAAGGTCCATTGAATCATCAAACACAGCATCCCAGTAGTCTTTTTTGCTCATACCGGCAGCATATCGTTTTGCAAACTGGCTTTCCGTCTGCAAAGCCATTATAGCCACTACAAACTGAGTCATAGGGTGCGTAGAAATTGGTAGTGCTTCAATGGTGGCGAACACATGATTAGGTACATGACTTCGACGCTGCCATACAGATGAAACGTGTTGCGCCTCATCATCGGTGGGAAGTTCCCCAACCAGCATCAGGTAGAACAATCCTTCCGGCAATGGTTCTGAACCACCTTCCGCCTTTGGTAATTTTTCCTGTAATTCAGGGATGGAATAACCCCTGAAACGAATACCATCCTGGGCATCAAGAAGTGAAGTTTCGGAAACCAGTCCGGTGATGCCCCGCATACCCTGGTATACCTGTGAAAGCTGCACTTCTCCAATTACCTTATCTCCATGTTCTTTTAAAATTTCTTTGATCTCGGCCGCAACGGCATCTCCTTTTTCCTTAAACCTGTCTTTTATGATTCCCATTATTAAACATCTTTTATATGTTGAGAGAGATATTGTTTTGAACGCATAAAGTTATAGAATGACCTCGGGGCAGCCAAATCGCCGATCGTTGACCGGCAATGGTAAATGGTGAACGTAGTGCAGTTGAAAAAGGAAATGATTCAAAACCCTTGACGACTCACGACTCACGACTCTTCACTTCGGCGCTCTTCTATAAAATATAAATGCAATGATGATAAAAACAATATTGGGGATCCATGCAGCTAAAAATGGAGGCATTTCTCCTTTAACGGAAAAAACAGTGGAAAACCTGTCGGCCAGAATAAACAATGCCGCCAGTCCGATACCGATTGCCAGGTGTAACCCGCTACCACCTCTTGTTTTTCTTCCTGCAATAATGGCTCCTATGAGGGTCAATAACAATACGGTTACCGGCGTGGCAGATCTGCGGTAACGCTCCACCTTGAAAGCCTCAAGTCCTTCTCTTCCACGGTGTTCTTCCGTTTCTATAAATTCAACCAGGTCGGGAGTATTTAATTTATCCTTGAGATATTCATCATTTCTCAATTCTTCCGGCTTTATAGGAAGCTCCATATGCAGAGAATCCTTTTCCCTGATGGTTTCATACATACCATTAATGGTTCTTTCCACTACACCGGTAAGCATCCAGCTTTTTTTTGAAGTATCCCATTGAATGCGTTGAGCACGGAGGTTAAAAAAAACTTTATTGTTCTTCACTCTTTCCATAAAAAAAGGACTGGCGGATTGTGTAGCTGTATCAAAATTTTTGATGCCTATGTACGTTACCGAATCCAGTCTTTTATAAAAACAGTTGTGGCATCCATATCCGCTGTTGCCCGATCTTACAGGATTATCTATATAATTGATCTGGAAGGCTGTTTTGATCTCATTGGCTTTTGGTATTCCATAACGGTTGGCAAAATATAAACCTGCTCCAAATATTATTCCTCCAATCAGGTAAGGTCTTAGCCACCGGTTGTAACTGGTGCCACCAGCAATAATGGCGATCACCTCCGAACGTAAAGCCATCTTGCTGGTAAAAAAGATCACGGCAATAAAAACAAAAAGAGGATAAAGCAGGCCCCAGATCCAGGGTACGAAACCAACATAATAT
>CBIHLW010000423.1:0-3062 GCA_966210755.1 uncultured bacterium | reverse complement strand
CAATCTTTTCAGCCTTGATTTGTATTGAGATTGGTGATCTGGAGCATCAATTACTTCAGATCATCTTCATTCAGATTGAGTCCGCGCTGTATTTTCTCGTAATGCTTTTTGGTAAATTCATCAAAGTATTTTGTCAATGCCTGTATGGCTATATCTACTTCCTTTCCATCTTCCTTCATGCGGTATAATTGAAGAAGCAGGCATTCCTGGAGGGTTCTTGCAGCTACCCCGGGAGGATCAAACTGTTGTATGCGCTGAATAATGCCTTCCACCTCCTGGTCGGAAGATTCAATATTCTGACGGAATGCAAGGTCGTCAACAATGGCAGCGGTTTCCCTGCGTAAATAACCATCTTCATCTATACTTCCAATGATCTGTTCAGCAATCCTGAATTCACGGTCGTCCAGTTTGAGCATGCCAAGCTGCGCCTCCAGTACTTCGTAAAAACTGGTTTCCACTTTATAGGGCATGGTGGTCTTTTCTTCCTGGTCGCCGTAATTATCATCCCGTAGCTTGTAATCAGCTATATCATCATCGCCTTCCTGTACATAATCAGAAATATCAATATTCTCATACTGGTCTTCGCTGCTTAATTCACTTTCTTCGTATTCTTTTTCAGGCTCAGCCTCTGCAAATTCATCCTTGGCTTCCATGCTGTCGTCGTGGGCATCATCCGAAAGTTCAAGTGCAGGATTTTCTTCCAACTCCTCCTTGATCCTGTCATCCAATATAGCGGTAGGCACCTGCAGCAGCTTCATTAACTGAATCTGTTGGGGTGATAATTTTTGTAGTAACTTCTGTTGTAGACTCTGGCTTAGGCTCATCTGGTTTCTTCTGTGGCAAATATCTCCTGGCTAAAGGAAAATTTGGCCGGGTTCACAAAAATCAAGCCGTAAATTTACTGCAAATCCTAATCCATGGTGTTGTAACCCTATTTTTTGAGGTCAAACTTGTTGTTAAAATCACTGAAATCCGCGTCAGGACTGCATTTGAGCGGATACCGGTAAATTCTGCCCCAATATTCAGCAAACCCTTAGTGCCCCTAAAATTCTACACACCTCATACTATTAATAAAAATATCCTGGTAGGTTTCAGCAAAGCAGCCATGGTCAGCAAGCTTTACCATTGCCGGTTTTTTTATACAGGTATCACCCGCAAATGGAGGTGGGCTGGAAAAGAAAACAAACTATTTTTTACTTCAGCCACCACATTTTAACCGGCGCTCAAAAAAATTACTTGCCTGAATCTTTCTTCTCATTGGGCATAACTGCTTTTGGACGGGTAAATCCAGTAGGATGTGTTGCTTTGTTTGGATTTACCGGCAGCCACTCCATGGGAGGGATCTCTGCTTGGTTACTATAATAATTGTTTCGCAGCGAATCTACCCATCCATTGGGATTAGATTCAAATGAACGGCTGCTGAAATAGATACTGCCGTGAATATTTGGATTGCTCCTTAGGATCTTTATCTGATTTGGCAACTCATCAGGATCTTTCCATGCAACCCGCGATGCTCCTTTTTCCAGCGCACGGTAAATGCCCTGGCCAATATAAAGATGCCTGCCATAAGTGTGTTGCGACCACCAGTCTACAAGTGTTTCAAATGCAGCCAGCTTATGACCAGTTTCCCAATAAAGTTGGGGGGCCACGTAATCGATCCATCCTTCCTCAAGCCAAAGAAGTATATCAGCATACAGATCGTCGTAATTGGTAACACCTGCTTTTGTATTACTTCCCATAGGATCGTCTGACTGATTTCTCCACACACCGAATGGTGAGATGCCAAACTTCACCCATGGCTTTTCCTCCGATATTACCTGTGCTATCTTAGAAATTACGGTATCAACGTTACTTCTTCTCCAGTCATCCTTGCTTAATCCTCTTGGATCCCTGGCGTATGATTTGGAATCAGGAAATTCCTTGCCTGCGATCTTGTAAGGATAAAAATAATCGTCCATGTGAATGGCATCAACATTATATCGCTTCACTATATCCCTAATTACATTCAATACCCATTGTTGTCCTTCTTTATTGCCCGGGTCAAAATAGGTTTTGCCTCCATAATTCAGGAACCAGTCGGGATGCTTTTTGGTTACATGGTCCGGAGCTATTGAAGCCGTTCCAATAGAGAAATTGGCACGGTAGGGGTTGAGCCAGGCATGAAATTCGAGTCCGCGTTTATGCGATTCTTCAATCATGAACTGTAAAGGATCATAAAATGGAAATGGCGCCTTGCCCTGTTTTCCTGTGAGCCACTGACTCCATGGTTCATATGGTGATGGATAAAAAGCATCAGTAGCGGGACGCACCTGTACAATCACTGCATTCATTCCATTGGCAACATGCATGTCGAGTTGCTCAATAAAATCTGCTTTTTGTTTCTCTACATTGTATTCATTTTTCTCCGGCCAGTCAATGTTAGCCACTGTTGCTATCCATACGCCACGGAATTCGTATTGCGGTTGGGCGAAGCTGATAAATACTATAAGGAAGAAGGAGAGGGTGACAAGTGATTTTTTCATTTCGTATAGATTATAAAAAATGAAGATAGTTTATTGAGAGCCTCGTAACTTATCTAACAAAAGACTTAACATTTCTGCATCATTTTCAGAAAGCCTGATCATGATCTCTGAAATATGATCCGCTTCATTATCAAGTTTCTTTAATAGCTGTTGCCCTTTGTCCGTGATGATAACGTCAACAAGTCTTTTATCTGTTGCGGAAGTAGTTTTTTTTACGAGACCTTTAACAACAAGCCTGTCCACAATACGGCTGGTATCACTCATTTTATCAAGCATGCGTTCACGGATCTGTAAAGTTGATAAAGGTCGGGGGTTTGAGCCTCTGAGAATCCGTAAAATGTTGAATTGCTGGTGTGTGATATCTTCCTTTGAAAGAAAATCTTTGATCTGTTCAATTATCCAGCCATAAGAAAACATAAGGTTGATCATAGCCTTTTGTTTGGTACTGGAAAAATTGGATTGTTGTATGTCTTTTTCGATGCCCATTGAATAGTTCAAAGTTCATAGTCACAGTTCATTGTTCCTGTCAGGCGAACTGTG
>CBIHLW010000422.1:0-3070 GCA_966210755.1 uncultured bacterium | reverse complement strand
TTTCTTTCCAGTCCCGCCAGGTCAATCACACGGTCTACAACAGTAGCTGCAGCTTCTTCCAGATCTTTTGGCTGGCTGTAAAAAGAAGGTGAAGCGGGGCAGATGATACCGCCTGCCAGTGTTATTGTTTCCATATTGCGTATGTGCACCAGATTATAGGGCGTATCCCGGATCACCAGGATCAGTTTTTTTCTTTCCTTGAGCATTACATCGCCAGCCCGTGAAATGAGATCGTTTGAAATGCCTGCCGCTATCCTTCCCATGGTTCCCATGGAACAGGGAATGATGATCATGGAATCATATTGGGCGGAGCCGGAAGCAAAAGGCGCTTTAAAATCCCTGGTGGAAAAATATCTTGCTGAAAACTGATCAAAGCGATCATCTCCCAGTTCTGTTCTCCAGAACTCTTTAGCGTTATCGGTCATTACAATGGAAAGCTCCTGCACCTGGTCTTTTAAAAGTTCCAGTTTTTGCAATAGCTGTCTTGCATAAACAGATCCGCTGGCGCCTGTAATTGCAATTGCAATTTTTTTCATTTAAATGAAGATAGGAACAAATGCGAATTCAGTTCAAAGTTCAAAGTCAGGTCGTTTATAATTTGGACTAGTAAAGATTTTTGATTTTGAATTTTTAATTTTGAATTATTCACAATTCGATTAAAATGATTTGTTTCCCTTGCTTTCTCCTCCTACAGGCGCGGTATTATCTCTTAAATTCTGGTACAACCATCTGGTCATCTTACTGTACAAATGATAGGTGGTATTATCTGCCTGGCCACTGATGCCATGGTTTTTATTGGGATAATAAGCGCTTTCAAAATCAACATTGCTTTTTACAAGGGCTTTGATCATTTCAACACTGTTCTGAAAATGCACATTATCATCCGCAGTTCCATGAATGATAAGATACCTGCCTTTGATAAGATTAGTAAAATTGATGGGTGAATTCTCATCGTATCCTTTAGGGTTTTCCTGAGGTGTGCGCATGTAACGCTCAGTATAGATATTATCATAGAACCTCCATGAAGTAACCGGGGCCACTGCAACAGCCGCCTTAAAAACATCTGCGCCCTTGGTGATGGCCAGTGAACTCATAAAGCCACCATAGCTCCATCCCCAATGGCCGATCCGGTTTTTATCAATGAAAGAAAGGTTGCCCAGGTATTTTGCTGCATCTATCTGGTCTTCAATTTCATATTTCCCCAGTTGCAAATAGGTTTTCTTTTTAAATTCCTCACCACGGAAACCAGTGCCCGTATTGTCGACACTAACTACAATGAATCCATTCTGTGCCAGCATCTGGTGCCACATGCTTACAGCGCCAAAACGGTTGGCTACCTGTTGCGAGCCGGGGCCGCCATAATTACAAAACAATACAGGATATTTTTTGGAGGGATCAAAATCCGCAGGCTTCAGCATCCATCCATTGAGGGTATCACCTTTTGAATTGGGAACTTTCATAAATTCAGCTTTACCCAATGCATAATGGCTTAAGGTATTTTTCAATTTCTCACTTTCATTGACCACCTTGTTTTTAACTGCAGACACAGACCTTTTCGTTTTTTTAATATCGTATAAGGTTACTACCTGTGGTGTGTTGATATTGGAGTAAAAATCATAAAACCGCGAGAAGTCGTCATTCAGCTCAACCCTGTGCCAGCCGGTGCCACTGGTAAGCATCCAGGTATTCTTTCCTTCAAAATCACTTACAAACAAATTGCGGTCCATTGGTGCAGGATAAGCCAGCGTATAGTAAACCAGCTTATTTTTTTCATCCACTCCTTCAACATTGGCCACATCATATTTCAATTTTGAAATCTGGTATTTTTTCTTTCCGTCAATGCTGTAATTATAAAGTTGTGTATATCCATTCATATCGCTGGTGAACATAAAGTCCTTCCCGTTTTTGAGGAACCACCAGTTGTCATTGATCTCAACAAAATATTTATTTTTTTCTTCGTACATGGTCTCTGCCTTCCCTGTAGAGGCATCAGTTAGTAAGAGTTTCAGGTGGTCCTGGTGCCGGTTCATCCAGTAAACCACAAGCTTATTATCGTTCTGCGTCCATTTAATTCGTGGTATGTATATATCGCCCTGGGTGTATTCTGCTTTTACATCTTGCGCTGTGGACAGGTTATAAATATGGATCTGTACCTTTGAATTGTCTTCTCCTGCTTTTGGATATTTATAATTGTATTGCTTATTATATTCATTATCATATATTGTAAATGAATATTCCTTCACATTGGATTCATCAAATTTGTAATAAGCAATATAGCTTCCGTCTTCACTCCATTCATAAGCGCGGGTAAATTCAAATTCCTCTTCATAAACCCAGTCGCAATTACCGTTTATGATATGATTCCATTTACCATCAGTGGTGATGGCTTTTGTATTGCCGGTTCTCAGGTCATAGTAATAAAGGTTGTTATCAAACACATATGCCAGCCTGGTGCCATCCGGAGAGAAAGTGGGGTGAAGCACCTTGCCTTTATTCAACAGAACGGTTTTCTTTGAATCTACATCATACACATATACATTCGATTTGGAAGACCTTCTGTAAATGGGTTCCCGTCCGTTAAAGAAAATTATTCTTTTTTTATCCGCACTTACCTGATAATCTTTCGTATCAATCTTTTTTCCTTTTTCATCAACAACATCGCCGGGATCAAAAAGACTGTCGTCCGTTTCAGAAATAAAGCCAGGAACAAATTCACCTCTGAATGTGCCTTTTTTATAAAGGTCTTCCAGTGTAATTTTTTTATCCTGGGCAACAACGATAATGGGTATGAAAAATAATAGCAGGAAAATGCTTCTCATGTGTCTGAATTTGAAGATTAAATGTAAGGTTTTGAATGAATTCAAAATACAAAATGCAAAATTCAAAATGCTAAACCTTCGTTTCTCCTCATTCCGGAAACCTGAAGGTTTTTTTAATTTTACATTTTGAATTTTGCATTTTTAGTAAATGCCCGATCCCGCTGAATTTTTGAATTTCTATTTCGCTTCAGCCATATCCGGGATAGCCTCAGCTTTATAAGCACCTTTATCCAGTTTTTTCTTGGTTTCTT